>NZ_VPBA01000025.1:0-54964 GCF_013418945.1 Acinetobacter sp. YH12112
GCGGTCTACTTATCGCGTTAGCTGCGCCACTAAAGCCTCAAAGGCCCCAACGGCTAGTAGACATCGTTTACGGCATGGACTACCAGGGTATCTAATCCTGTTTGCTCCCCATGCTTTCGCACCTCAGCGTCAGTATTAGGCCAGATGGCTGCCTTCGCCATCGGTATTCCTCCAGATCTCTACGCATTTCACCGCTACACCTGGAATTCTACCATCCTCTCCCATACTCTAGCCTCCCAGTATCGAATGCAATTCCCAAGTTAAGCTCGGGGATTTCACATCCGACTTAAAAAGCCGCCTACGCGCGCTTTACGCCCAGTAAATCCGATTAACGCTCGCACCCTCTGTATTACCGCGGCTGCTGGCACAGAGTTAGCCGGTGCTTATTCTGTGGGTAACGTCCACTAGCTCTAGGTATTAACCAGAGTAGCCTCCTCCCCACTTAAAGTGCTTTACAACCAAAAGGCCTTCTTCACACACGCGGCATGGCTGGATCAGGGTTCCCCCCATTGTCCAATATTCCCCACTGCTGCCTCCCGTAGGAGTCTGGGCCGTGTCTCAGTCCCAGTGTGGCGGATCATCCTCTCAGACCCGCTACAGATCGTCGCCTTGGTAGGCCTTTACCCCACCAACTAGCTAATCCGACTTAGGCTCATCTATTAGCGCAAGGCCCGAAGGTCCCCTGCTTTCTCCCGTAGGACGTATGCGGTATTAGCGTCCCTTTCGGAACGTTGTCCCCCACTAATAGGCAGATTCCTAAGCATTACTCACCCGTCCGCCGCTAAGTTCCAGTAGCAAGCTACCTTCTCTCCGCTCGACTTGCATGTGTTAAGCCTGCCGCCAGCGTTCAATCTGAGCCATGATCAAACTCTTCAGTTAAAATCATTTCGAGTTTTATAAGTAAAACTCTTAAACTTGGCTCATCAATTTTCTGACTTAAATTTCGCTCAAATAAACTTCGAGTAATTTAAACCAATCAATTAATGAAAATATATTCGATTAATCAACCAGTAAAAATCCACACAAGTTGTTCTTCATAATCTCTTAATGATCTTTCTAACACCTCGTCAGTGCCAGAAGCTGGACTCAAAACACTCGACAACTCAGCGATCCGCCTCGTTCATCACCGTGTATCTCGTCGGTATGGGGTGCATTATAGGACAATTTCTTACACACGCAAGTGCTTTTAGCATCTTGTTTTATCGAGTGTTTCTTTTTTATGCACCAATATGGAGCATTTTTACCCGATCTTTGAAATAAACTTCTAATTTTAAAGCAGAAATATTTAATTTATATTTCTGCTTTTTATTTTCGTTAATTTTTTGCCGTTGCCGGTTTTATCTTCACACTCAGGATTTTCACCGGTTGAGCCGGAACATTCTGGTGCACACCAACATTGCGGGTCGGTACTTTGGCAATTTTATCGACCACATCCATCCCCTTGGTAACACGGCCAAACACAGCATAGCCAGCATTACGTGGACTTTTATTCAGGAAGTCGTTATCGACCAGATTAATAAAAAACTGGCTTTTGGCTGAATCAGGATGATTGGTTCGTGCCATCGCCAAAGTACCACGCTGATTGCTCAGGCCATTATAGGATTCATTTCTGACCGGTGGACGGGTATTTGGACGTTCCACCATGGCTGCATCCATACCGCCGCCCTGAATCATAAAGCCCGGAATGACGCGATGGAAAATAGTACCGGTATAAAAACTGCTGCTGACATATTTTTCAAAATTGGCTGCTGACAACGGCGCTTTGTCGTTAAACAGTTCAATTTCAATATTGCCCATGGAAGTTTTCATTTCAATCATTGAATTGGCAGCCCATGCAGAGGCACTAAAGGCAAGGCTGGCGGCCATAAGAACGCTACGTTTTAACATTTCTTTACGAATCCGTGGTTTGATGTTTTGCTTCACTTATATTAATTGTTCAGTATGAAGAAAACATTAGCTGTTCCTTTCAAATCCTGAGAATAAGATGAATAACAATATCCAGAACCAGATTTTTGCGCATCCGCCTTGGCGCTTACACGGCGATGCTTTTATTTTGAATTATTGGCTGAATCCTTTTTTCCTGAAAACAGCCAAACGTTTTCGGCTGGCTCCGTCTCCTTTAGGACGCATGGTCAATGTAATGCTGATCCGTTATCAGGATTCGCCAGTGGGTCCGTATGATGAACTGTTAATTATGGATCATCCTTTATTGTATAAGCATCGCTTGTCGACCATCCCCAAGATTTATGTCTCGACTCAGGCCTCTTTAGTGCATGGCCAGCAGTTATGGGGCATTCCGAAAGAGCTGGCCGAATTTGAATGGCTGGAAAAAGAAGGTCGCACCTATTGTATTGTGCGTCATCAGCAGCAAGAGATGTCAATTTGTCTGGAGCGGCCGAAAAACAGCACCTCGTTTTATATCAATAGTCACCATATTCCGGCTTCATTCTTATCCATTCAGCAGGCCTGGCAAGGCCAGCGCTACCAGTTTAGTCCGAAATTTCGCGGCCGTTTATCTAAACTCAAAACGGTGGAATGGCAAAATACCCAGGATATTTTTCCTGATTTTTCCCAGGCCCGACTATTACAAAGTTTTTATGTGCCGGAGTTTGATCTGTTATTCCCCGAAGCGCAGATTAAAACCAAAACCGCTGTTCCACGTGAAACCAGAAAAAATCTGAGTCGGCCTTTTTAAGTTACCCCTTTTAAAAGAAGCGTGGTCGATCCCAAAATTTTCTGAAATTCTTGCCCAGCTCGAGCGTGAGTTTTTTAGCACGGCGCGAAACCGGGGTTAAATTAATAAAACCATGGGTCTGGTCGGTATATTCCTTATATTGGACTTTGACCCCTTGCTGACGCAGCTTGTGCGCATAAATTTCCGCTTCATCGTGCAGCACATCATGCCCGGCCGTCACAATAAAGGTCGGCGGCAGTTTTCTTAAATTGCCGTAGGTTGGTGAAATCAGGGCATCATCCAGTGCCATATTGTGCTGTAACGCATAATACTCGGTGACGAAATCAATATCCTGCTCAGTCAGCACCAGACCATCTTTATAGGCAAAGAACGACGGATGACGGCTTTTAAAATCCACCACTGGATAAATCAGTAACTGGGCATGCGGTGCATAGGTGGTATTTTTACTACGCTGTGACACCACGGTAGCAATATTGGCACCAGCACTGTCACCCGCCACGGCAATACGGTTTTTCAGAATATTAAATTGACGGCGATGCTGATACACCCAAGCCAAAGCATCTTCACAGCACTGAATCAGCTGTGTCGGTGAAACCTCGGGGGTCAGTGGATAATCGACACTGACCACCTGCGCCTGAGCGGCATGCGCCAATAGCCGGCAAACTTCATCATGGGTATCGAGATTGCCCACCACAAAACCACCACCATGATAAAACACAATCAACGGCAGTTTTTTATGCGGTGCAGGATGATAATAACGGGCTGAAATGGTGCCACTTTGCAGGCTTAAACGTAAATCTTCGACCCGTTTGACATAGGTCGGCTGTTTACGGATCGCCTTCATCTGAGTATCAAAAGCCTGACGCGATTGCGCCGGATTTTTGCCAATAAAACCGATACGCCCCTGCTTGATTTGGGCCGCCATCATGCATTTAATGAGGGGATCAAGTTGCGGATACTGATAAGGATAGCCCAAGGCACGCGCCAGCGATTCCTGCGCCACACACGGTAAATGATCGAGTGTTCGCACCACCGTACCCTGACTGTTATCAATGATTTTTTGCAGTTTCTGTTGATACGCACTCATCTATCATCTTCCTTTTTTATTCATTCTTCACATTTTCTACATGATCAGCAGTTTAGTGACTATTTCGTTATAGAAGTCCAGTCATCGGCCTACATATTCAGAATTTATATACGCTAATCTTATTTCTATAAGGTGTCATTGACAATTTTGATGATACAGAGGGATTGATTTTGCTAATCCGGATAGAAAAAGGACGCTCACCATGTCTAGAAAACTCCTCTTGGTTTCCTGCGCGACCGTATTTTTAGCGGTCGGTTGTGTCGCGTTCCCTGAAGATGGTCACTACAATGGCCGCTATGATCATCGTTATGACCGGGATTACGACCGTAACTATGATTATCGCCGCATGACAGAACGTCAGCGTTGGGAATATGAACAACGTCAGAAACGCTTACAACAGCAACACCAACGCGAAGCGCAGTGGGATCGACAAAAACGTGAACTGGAACGTAAACGTGCCGAACAAAGCCGTCAGCAGTTACAACGGGAACGCGAACGACGCGCCGAACTGAACCGTAAACGCCAGCAAGTCGAACGCAAACAGCAAGAGCAGCGTAAAAAACGGGTCGAAGAACAGCGTAAACGGATGGAAGAATATCGCAAACGGCAACGTGACCGTCGTGATTAATCCTGTATTTGACAGTGTGCGATGTACAGTTTAAAAACCCGAAAACCTGGCTTTCGGGTTTTTATTTTTACAAGGTGCTTTGATTGAAAGCGCTGTGATAGAAAAATAACGACCTTCCATAATAATAGTGAAAATAGCTGGCCTTCCCTGGCCATTTTTTGAATATTCCTATTTAGAAATTAAATCTTCCTCCCTGATTTAAATGATGGTCCTGTTTCATTTGAAATAGACAGCGTTGAATTTAGGGCTGCGGCTGTGCCTCAACTGCCGGTGCTTCCGACCCTGCTGGTGCAGCAATGGCCGGGGCAGTAACTTCTGCGGCTACGCCCACTTCAGCCCCCGCTTCTACCGGCATGGTAGTCACCTGTACCGTTTCAGGTTGCTCCGGATTTTGTGCCACTTCTGGCGCCTGTGCTGTTTCATGACTGCTACAGCCTACTACCGCCAGTCCAGCAAACAAGGCCACAGCCAATACACCCATTTTTTTCATCATTCGATCCTCATTTATTGAAAAATACAAAGTCCAACTTTGCGCTGGCTATACTTTCAAAATTTCGGTGCTGGCTCGGCAGATAAAAAGTTAAATTTTTATATCCACCGGTACGAGTTATGCAGTTTTTTATAAACGTGAAGATGCAGCTGTTTTTACAGCCAATGGAAGGAATCAGCAGGATTAATCTGCTGTTTTTATTATAGATTACAGCAATAAAAAAAGACGAAAGTGCAGAATTATTTTAGAGGGAGAAAACAGCGTGCTCTACACAACATACGGCTAGTTTTGCGAAAAGATAACAGTGTAAATGCGGTACTTTTAAATCTTTAGGGCAAAAAAAAGGCTTATCCAGAGGGCGGATAAGCCAGAAAACACATTTCAAGAAAATATCAAAAGAAACTACAGCGATAGAATCTGGGCGCAATCATACAAAGTTGACCTTGCCCTGTAAAATAGTATTTTTCACTCATTCTGATCGTTTTTATGTATAAAGAATAATCAACTTAAAAATTTTGTATAGACAACTCAACAGCATCTACAGAATTTATCCGGACTTAAAATTAAAATCATTTTCCCATAAATTGGGGTTTCAGCCTCGTAGTATCTTCCTGCACCCTCCCTGCTAAAAAGATCAAAAATTAAAAGAATGTATGTTTTTTCAGCAAATTTCTGCAGATTTAATGACTGGCACCGCTTGAATTTTTATCCCCTGCCCCGACTTCTTTAATAATTACGAAATTCATCACTCATGGCAGTTCAGAATGAACCAGTCAATACTGATGCCAGAAGGACTGTACATGTTTAAGAACCCATTTAAACGGAGTAAATCAATGGCAACCGAGCACAACCAAGACGCTCAAGATCTGCAACAAGAGCAAGTAGAACAAGATACTACCCAAACTCAAGCTGAAACCGAGCAGGCAGACGTTTCCGTTGAGTCTTTACAAGAACAGATTGCGCAGCTCGAAGGCGATTTAAAACTTGAAAAAGCGCGTACCGCCAATGCAGTGTATGAAGCGCAAAAGAGTGTCGAGCGTATTCAGCGTGAATCTGAAAAGCATAAAGAAGCAGTGCTGGAGAAATTTGCCAAAGAACTGCTCGATAGCGTAGATAACCTGGAACGTGCTATTGCCGCAGCTGGCGAAGAAAAAACCCCGCTGTCTGAAGGGGTGGAACTGACGCTGAAATCACTGCTGACGACTTTAGAGAAATTCGGCATTGTGGCGGTAGATACCGCGAACGGTTTCAATGCAGATTTACATCAGGCGGTGGGCATTGATCCAACAGCCAAAGCCAACGAAATTGGCAATGTACTGCAAAAAGGTTATAGCTTAAATGGCCGTTTATTGCGTCCTGCAATGGTTATGGTCGGCGCTTAAGCCTCATAAATTCGGGAGTTGGTGAAATTTTTTCATATTTTTAACTTGAAAAAAATTGAACGGCTCTCATATCGGATAACAAGTGTAAAGCACAATAAAATTTTTGAGGAAACATCCAAATGGCTAAAATCATTGGTATTGACTTAGGTACAACCAACTCATGTGTTGCGGTACTTGAAGGCGATAAAGTTAAAGTAATTGAAAACGCTGAAGGCGCGCGTACAACTCCATCTATTATTGCGTATAAAGATGGCGAAATCCTGGTCGGTCAGTCTGCGAAACGTCAAGCAGTAACTAACCCGAAAAACACATTGTTCGCAATCAAACGTCTGATCGGTCGTCGTTATGAAGACCAAGCGGTACAAAAAGATATCGGTCTGGTGCCATACAAAATCATCAAAGCAGACAATGGTGATGCTTGGGTTGAAGTTAACGACAAAAAATTAGCACCACAGCAAATCTCTGCAGAAGTTCTGAAAAAAATGAAGAAAACTGCGGAAGATTACCTCGGTGAAACTGTTACTGAAGCAGTTGTAACCGTTCCTGCATACTTCAACGATGCACAGCGTCAAGCGACTAAAGATGCCGGTAAAATTGCTGGTTTAGACGTTAAACGTATCATCAACGAACCTACTGCTGCGGCGTTAGCGTTCGGTATGGACAAGAAAGAAGGCGACCGTAAAGTTGCAGTCTATGACTTGGGTGGTGGTACTTTCGACGTATCCATCATTGAAATTGCGGATCTTGATGGCGACCAGCAAATCGAAGTATTGTCGACTAACGGTGATACCTTCTTAGGTGGTGAAGACTTCGATAACGCATTGATCGATTACCTGGTTGAAGAGTTCAAGAAAGAACAAAATGTCAACCTGAAAAATGATCCACTGGCGTTACAACGTTTGAAAGAAGCGGCTGAAAAAGCAAAAATCGAGCTTTCTTCTTCAAATGCAACTGAAATCAACCTGCCATACATCACAGCTGATGCGACTGGTCCTAAACACTTGGTGATCAACGTAACACGTGCGAAATTAGAAGGTTTGGTTGCAGACCTGGTTGCGCGTACCATCGAACCTTGCCGTATTGCACTGAAAGATGCGGGTCTTTCAACATCTGACATCTCTGACGTGATTTTGGTGGGTGGTCAGTCTCGTATGCCACTTGTACAACAAAAAGTACAAGAATTCTTTGGTAAAGAGCCACGTAAAGACGTGAACCCGGATGAAGCTGTGGCAATGGGTGCGGCAATTCAAGGTGCGGTATTGTCTGGTGACAAGAACGACGTTCTTTTACTTGACGTAACACCGCTTACACTTGGTATTGAAACAATGGGTGGCGTGTTAACTCCAATCATCGAGAAAAACACCACAATCCCTGCGAAAAAATCACAAGTGTTCTCTACAGCGGCAGATAACCAACCTGCAGTAGACATTTCGGTTTACCAAGGTGAACGTAAAATGGCTCAACAAAACAAATTGTTGGGTAACTTCCAGTTGGGTGATATCCCACCTGCACCACGTGGTGTGCCACAAATTGAAGTATCGTTCGACATCAACGCGGATGGTATCTTGAAAGTGTCTGCGAAAGACAAGAGCACGGGTAAAGAGCAATCGATCCAGATTAAAGCAAACTCAGGTTTGTCTGATGCTGAAATCGAAGCGATGATCAAAGACGCTGAAGCGAATGCTGAAGAAGACCGTAAGTTTGAAGAACTGGCAAAAGCACGTAACGAAGCAGATGCCCTGGTTTCTTCTGCTCAAAAAGCAGTAAAAGATCTTGGCGAACAAGTGACTGCTGATGAAAAAACTGCGGTAGAAACAGCAGTTTCAGAACTTGAAGCAGCAACCAAAGAAAATGACGTTGACGCGATCAAAGCGAAAACTGAAGCACTGCAAAACATCATCATGCCAATTACGCAACGTGCATATGAAGCAGCTCAAGGCCAAGGCGCTGCGCAAGGTTTTGACCCGAATGCCTTCGGTGGTGATGCTGGCCAACAGCAAAAAGCGGACGATGGCGTTGTAGATGCTGAGTTCACTGAAGTGAAAGATGACAAAAAATAATTTGTCACTTTAAACAAAAAGACCGCGCGTAAGCGCGGTTTTTTTATATCTGCTTGAAAGCAAAAAAGACTTGTTTCATCTCTGCGGCTTTTTTAAGCTAGTTAGACACCCCATCTGGCCTACTCTGCTTTTGATCCTTTTCTCCTGCTATATAAAGGAAAGAAAATCGATCACACAGATGCGGATGTGCAGTTAATTGCCCCCTCTCTACAGGAAACCCAATCTGCGTGATGCGTCCCTTAATCCTGATTGTGTTACTGCTGTTTGCCGCCATGCTGTGGTATCAGAACCAGCAACATCCGCAGCTGCAGCACAACAGCCTGCTGACCCGGATTCAGGCACCTTTGGATACCCGGCTGCGTTACCGGATTGCCGAAGTGGACCCGCGCTTTGGTTTAAGTCATGCCGAGGTAGTGCAACTGGCCCAACAGGCCACACAAATCTGGACAGAGGGTACTGGTCAGGACTATTTTGTCTATGATCCACAAGCGCGACTGGCAATCCGCCTGATTTATGATGAACGCCAACATGAATCGGAACAGCGTCGCCTGCAGATGGGCCAGATTGAGCAACAGCAGCAGCACTGGGAACGCCAGCAGGCCCAAGTGCAGGCAGTCAAACAGCAGATTCAGCAACTGAACCAGCAGCTGGCTTTTAAAAATGCCCAGTTACAGCAACAGCTGAATGCCTATAACCAGCAGGTGCAGCAGCTGAACCAGCAAGGCGGTGCATCAGCCATACAGCGCAGCTCTTTAAACCTGCAGCGTCAGCAACTCGAACAGCAAACCGCCAGTTTACAGGCTGAAATTCAACAGTTTAATGTGCGTATTGCAGGCTTGAACCAACAGATCGATGCCCTCAACCAGCTAAATCAGTCAATTGATGGTTCGGTGCAGCAATTTAACCAGCGCTTTCAGCCGCGTTTATTTGATAAAGGCAGTTTTGATGGCAAAACTATTCTCATCTATGAGTTTCAGTCAGCCGCCGACCTGCGTTTAACCTTGGCACATGAATTCGGTCACGCCTTGGGCTTGGGGCATACCCATGATCCACATGCCCTGATGCATCCTCTCATGCAAGAGCAAAATCTGGATCATTTTCAACTAACTGCCGCCGATTTGGCGCTTTTACAGCAGCGTTAAATACATTTGATGCTTTTCATTACAAGTTAATCTAGAAAACCGGGGCTTTATCGCCAACAGCACTGCCCTCTCTGGCTATTTCATGTTATTGTGAAAGCCGCAATTTCAACAGGAATGTTTGTGGAGATTAATGTGAGTTACTACCATATTTTGATTGAAGTAAATGACCACATCAGCACGATTGAACAAACGCGTGATATTGAACTGTTTGATATCGTCGATATTCAGCCGTATCTCTACTCTATTCTATTGCCATATTTTAATGAGCAGATGATTGAACTCGAAGAAGAAAATGTCGAGTTTGAAGATATCCTGCATTTAGAAATTAAACAGACCCTGTTGCCGGTTAATCACCTGATTGAAGAAGAACAAAAACTGCTGCCAAGCGACACCGATGTCACCATTACGGCCTATGAGGTGTTTAATAACCGTGATTTGAGTCAGGATGTAACCACGGTGATTTTTGATATTTTAGAAGCCGTGAAGATTGATACTTCAGATATTGAATAAACATCCGGGCGCCATAAGGCGCCCTTTTTTATTGCTTATTTATTGCAGCATCATCAGTTTGGCATTTTCATTACGAAAAGCGCGTAACACCTGCTGTCCGGCACGCCCGGTTGGACTTAAGCCCAAGCGGATCTGTTCCTGACGAATGGCCTGACGGGTTTTATCACCAATCAGGCCATCTACCGCACCAATATCATGGCCGCGATTTAATAAAAACTGCTGGATTTCACGACGTTCTGCGCGTGAAGTGCCCGGATCATCGGTAGGCCATGCCGTCACAAACGGGCCTTTGCCCTGTAAACGGTCGGATAAATGCGCAATGGCCAAGGCATAACTTTCCGCGGCGTTATAACTGTAAATGGCATCAAAGTTTTTAAACACCAAGAAAGCCGGGCCATTGCCGCCTGCCGGTGTCAGCAAACCGGCCTGACTGCTGCCTGAAAGATTGCCCTGAATCAAGGCACTGCCATCGGCTCGTACTAGCCCACGATTGACCCAGCTGCTTAAGGATTTTTTATTGCGGCGCCCTTCTCCACTGACTGACATGCCTGCGGGCAATTTCACTTCAAAGCCCCACGGCTGTCCGCTTTGCCAGCCACGTTTTTTCAGGAAATTGGCGGTTGATGCCAAGGCATCAGTGGTGCTTGAGACCAGATCACGGCGGCCATCACCATCAAAATCCACTGCCAGTTCTTCATAGGTCGATGGCATAAACTGGGTATGACCAAATGCCCCAGCCCATGAGCCTCTGAGCTGATCTTCACGCACATCACCGCGTTGTAAAATACGCATCGCGGCAAAGAATTCGCCGCGGAAATAACTCTGACGACGGCCTTCGCAGCTTAAAGTACCTAAGGCCTGCAATAACGGATAACGGCCAGAAATATCGCCAAAATTACTTTCCACACCCCACACCGCGACCACGGTTTCTGGCGGTACCCCATAAGCTGCTGCAACCCGGTTCAGCACTTCACGGTGCTCGGCCAGTTTTTGCTGGCCCAGTTGTACGCGTTCTTCATCGACCAGACCAGACAGATAATCCCAGATTGGCGTCGAAAATTCCGGCTGATAATTCAGGCGTTCAATCACGGAATAATCTGGCGTTAAATTTTGGGTGTAACGATCATAAGTACTGCCACTGACGCCCTTGGCCATGGCCTGGCCGCGCAAATTGGCCAGACAGACCTGGAAATTATTTTGAGGCTGGATGGTACTTGGCACCGGCGCCGTAGTGGTGACCGGCTGACCATTAATAATCAGTTCTGCATGTAGCTGAGATGCAGCCAATGCCAAAGATCCGAAAACAAAAGCAAAGCGATGCATACTATCCCTTATGTCATTTGAATTTAAAACTGGTTTTACCATAACAGCTGAGCCATAAAATGACAGGGTAAAAACGTAAATTTAAATTTATTTTGCTTCATTTTAAATTCATATTTCAGTTTTGAATTTAAAAAATTTTATCCACAGATCTAATCTTGAGTATTTTTAAATTCAAATCTAGGTTTTCTTATTTTTTAAATTTAAATTCATTCTTTTAAATTCATTTTTTCAGACTTCAACCAGTAAAGTTATCCACACTTGCAAAACAGCGCTGGTTTTAAATTTAAATCATCATTTTCAAATTTATTTCAGGAAAACTTATCCACAAAACCCATCCACCGGACCGTAAATCTGTACTTTTTAAATTTAAATTGCAGTTTTTGAATTTATTTCGCAGGTTTTAAATTCAAATTTTAAATTTAAAACTACAAACAGATTTGAATTCATAATTTTGAATTTAAAGTTCAGCGGATATTTTAAATTCAAACTGCATATTCAGATTTAAATTTAAAATAAAATCTGTGTTTGAATTCATTTTTAATTTTTTCAGATGCTCTGTATTTATGTTTGTTTTTTAGCCATTTATAGTTATAAAAGATCTGGACTGAAGCAATCAAGCCTGTTGTTGAACCAGCCGACCAATGGCGGCTGGCGAAAAAAGAGCGCAATCTTGCCCGAATTTCTGGCATAAAAAAAGCGGCCCGCTGAGGGACCGCTGTTTTCATAAACGAATCTGCAGTTAAATGCTCATATCTTCACTCAAGGCCAGCGGATTTGGCAGAATTTTCGCCAGCTGACGGCACAGTGACGTCAGTTCACGGCTGTCGTTTGGCATTAAGGTAATATGCCCAATTTTACGACCTTCGCGTTCGGTTTTATTGTACAAATGCAGATGTGCACCATTTAACGCCAACACATCTTCCGACTTTGGATGCTGACCAATAATATTCACCATCACTGTCGGGCGTACCACCTCAGTCGAACCGAGCGGCAAACCAGCCACTGCACGGACATGGTTTTCAAACTGTGAACAGACCGCACCTTCAATCGACCAGTGCCCTGAATTATGCACGCGTGGCGCCATTTCATTGGCATACAGGCCTTTTTCAGTCACAAACAGCTCCAGTGTCAACACACCAACATAGTTCAGATGATTCAGCAGGCGCGTGATGTAGTCTTGCGCCACCGGTTGCAAGTCAGTGCTGTTCGGTGCCGGTACAATCGAGTGCGATAAAATCCCGTGATGGTGATGGTTTTCAGCCAATGGCCAGGTTTTGACATCGCCATCTTGGCCACGTACCGCAATAATCGATACTTCACGCGAGAAGGTGACAAAACTTTCTGCAATCAGTGAGCCGGCAGGGCCAAGTTCTGCCCAGGCCTGATCAATCTGATCGGCGCTACGCAGCACAAACTGGCCTTTACCATCATAACCGCCAGTCGCGGTTTTCAGTACAATCGGCAGACCTAATTCAGCCACCGCCGCCTGTAAACTGTCCAGCGAATCAACCGCCTTATACGGCGCCACCGGAATCTGCAGCGCATCAAATAAGGCTTTTTCCTGCAGACGGTTTTGCGCAATCGCCAGTGCCTGACGCGGCGGATGCAACGCTTTACTTTGGGTCAAGACATCGACATCAGCCAGCGGGGTATTTTCAAATTCCAGGCTAAATACATCTGCACTCTGGATAAAATCCTGCAAACCGTGTTCAGCTGCGCTTGAATAGACCGTACCTAAAGCTGCAGAAGGGCAATCTGCACTGGCTTCAAAGAAAGTACATTGAATATTGAGTGGTAACGCGGCTTGCGCCATCATACGACCAAGCTGCCCACCACCAAAAATACCAATGGTTTTATTCATAAGGAATGTCCCGTATTAAGCCTGACCCGGAATATTGTTGCTGGCCACTTTATCGGTTTGCGCTGCACGGAAATCAGCGACATTTTTCGCAATCTCTGGACGCGTTAAACCCAGAATCTGGGCAGCCATAATGGCAGCATTGGTGGCACCGGCCGGACCAATTGCCAAGGTACCCACCGCAATTCCGGCCGGCATTTGTACAATCGACAGCAGTGAATCGACACCATTTAAAATAGAAGATTTAACCGGCACACCCAGCACTGGAAGATCAGTCTTGGCTGCGCACATGCCCGGTAAATGGGCAGCGCCACCCGCACCGGCAATAATCACCTGAATACCACGATCACGCGCAGTTTCGGCATATTCGAATAAACGGTCTGGGGTACGGTGCGCAGAAACCACTTCCGCTTCAAATGGGACACCAAGCTGCTTGAGCATATTGGCAGTGTGTTCGAGAGTTGCCCAATCAGATTGAGAACCCATAATAATTCCAACGAGAGGAGCGTCTTGTGCTGCGGCCGCATTCATTGCTAATGTTCCAGAGACTAAGTGAAAAAAGATAAATCTCGACGAGAGCCAAGCTTTAATGAATAAGCTCCGTATTATAGACTGAAAAACCGGCTGGCTAAAGTTCGGCGCAAGAATAAAGATTAAAATTATCTGTTTGTAAAACTGAAGAAAATACAATGATGGCAATAGGCCAAAAATACAAAAAGAGGACATACAGCGGTGAAAAAAACGCTATAACTATCAAGATAAAGCTTTTTGTAATGAATAACTTAAGATTAGATTAAAGATATTTTCAGGGCAGTTTCCATGTGGTTCAAACTTAAAATCTGGCTACAAAACCCTTCAGAAAACTTATGGCTGATGCCGGCGCTGGGTGCCATCTTTGCGACATTTTTTTCATTATTTGCCATCGCCAGCCAGTATTTTATTCCGGCCAGTACGGTACCGAATATCAGCATCGACACCTTGGGCAGCTTGCTGGATATTATTGCATCCAGCATGCTGGCAGTGACGACCTTCTCATTGTCGATTATGGTGGCAGCTTTTGCTTCGGCTTCAAGCAGCGGCACACCACGTGCCTATAGCTTGATGATGAGCGATGACAACACCCGGCTGGCCATTTCCAGTTTTATTTCCGCTTTTATTTATGCAGTGATTGCCAAAATTGCCCTGGGGCTGGAGTACTACGGTCCATCCGGACGTTTTGTGCTGTTTATCAGTACCATTCTGGTGCTGATGTACCTGATTTATACCCTGATTCACTGGGTACAAACCCTGTCCAAACTCGGCAATTTAACCACCACCATCGACAAGATTGAAACTGCGGCCAAAAAGGCCTTGGGCCAGTTCCGGCATCAACCGGATTTGGGGGCAACAGGGCAGAAGCCTGCCTTTGCGCCCAGCTTTTGCGTCTATAGCAGCACAACCGGCTATTTTAACCATGTCGATCTGGCCGGACTGGAGCAGATTGCCGCGCAGCAGCAACTGCATTTACATCTGCCATCTATGCCGGGCAAATTTTTAGATCCGATGACTGCGCTGGTCGAGGTCTATAGCCCGCAGGCGCTGTCCGAAGAACAGCAACAGCAGATCCGCGATCAGATTCTGCAGCATCTGATTATTGAAACCAATCGCAGTTTTCTACAGGATCCGCGTTTTTGTCTGCTGGTGATGAGTGAGGTCGGGCAAAAAGCCATGTCGAGTGCAATTAATGATGTCGGGTCCGGCATTAGCGCGCTGAATGCGCTGACCCGGATTCTGATTGACAGTCGCCCGGACCCGGAGGCGACGCGCTGTGATTATCCGCATCTCAGTATTGAGTGCTTTGATCTGCAAGACCTGATTTATGGCAGCTTTATGCCGCTGGCCCGCGATTGTGCCCAGAATCTGGAGTTAAATCAGCGCCTGCTGAAATGCCTGTCGATGATTGCGCAGAATGTGCCGGAACCGGAACTCAGACAGGCGGCCACGCAGATGGCGATGCAGGTGCTACAACGCTGTTTACATCACTTTGATTTCGCACCAGAACGGGCGCTGATTCAAGCGGATTTCGCCGCACTTTTTCCGCATCTGCCACAGCCTGAATAACTTTAGCTACTACGAAAAACGAAGTAAACACAACCGAGCAGGCATAAACCGGCCCAGAGATAATCCAGTTTAAACGGCTGCTTGAACAGATACAGCATAAACGGCACAAAGACCAGCAGGGTCACCACTTCCTGGGTAATTTTCATTTGCCCAAGTGACCAGCCATGCTGGGCCAGCAAGCGCGTGGCCGGAATCATAAAGGCGTATTCGAGCAGGGCAATCATCCAGCCAAACAAAATGGCCTGCCACAGCGGTGCGCCATGCAAAAATTTCAGATGTCCATACCAGGCCAGGGTCATAAAACAGTTGGAAATAATTAACAGCAGTAAAGGGAAGGACATAGGCGGCAGCATCCAGAAAACGTCAGCCTATTGTACGGTTTCAGGCTAAAAAAGCAGTGTGGCCATGCGGATTTTTTTCAGGGTCAGCATCCGCCTGGAAAATGCCTGATTTTTTCGGATTCCAGTCAACGAATCCCTACAAGAATGACTATCTTTTCCGAAACAGCCTTGCTATCGTTGCTGACAATTCAATACATCATGACCAGGCCATCAACAAGAATGGTACGGTCCTACACGCAGTGGAGTAACAGCGGATGCATCTGCATATTTTGGGTATTTGTGGCACTTTTATGGGCTCTCTGGCCTTGTTGGCGCGTGATCTGGGACATACCGTGACCGGTTCCGACCAGAATGTTTATCCGCCGATGTCGACCCAACTGGAAAATGCAGGCATTACCTTAATGCAGGGCTATGACCGCAGCCATTTACAGCCGCATCCGGACTTGGTGATTGTCGGTAATGCCATGAAACGTGGTATTGATGCGGTGGAATATATGCTCAATGCCGGTCTGCCTTATGTTTCAGGTCCACAATTCCTGGCCGATCATGTGCTGCAAGGCAAGCATGTTCTGGGCGTGGCCGGCACCCATGGTAAAACCACCACCACCACCATGCTGGCCTGGGTGCTGGATCAGGCCGGTCTGGAACCGGGCTTTTTGATTGGCGGTGTTCCGCTTGGCTTTAAAGAAAGCGCGCGTTTAGGTGGTGGCAAATACTTCTGTGTTGAAGCCGATGAATACGATTCTGCTTTCTTCGACAAGCGCTCCAAGTTCGTGCATTACCATCCGAAAACTGCCATTTTAAATAACCTTGAATTTGACCATGCCGATATCTTTGATGATCTGGCGGCGATTCAAAAACAGTTCCATCATCTGGTGCGTACCATTCCAAGTGAAGGCTGCATTATTGCACCGGTTACCGAAACCCATATTGATGAAGTGCTGGAAATGGGCTGCTGGACACCGGTGGTCCGCACCTCACTGACTGCACATGCCCAGGCCGCGCTATCTGCCGAGCAGTTACAGGCCGATGGCTCACATTTTAAAGTGCTGCAAGATGGTGTGGTTCAGGGCGAAGTCTGCTGGAACATGACCGGCCAGCATTCAGTGGCCAATGCCCTGGCAACCATTGCCGCGGCGGCGCATGTTGGTGTATCGATTGAAACGGCCTGTGCTGCCTTGTCCAATTTCGGCGGGGTAAAACGCCGTATGGAACTGCTCGATACCGTACGCGGCATTGAGGTCTATGATGACTTTGCCCATCATCCGACTGCGATTGACACCACTCTGGAAGGCGCGCGCAAACGTTTAGGTGAACGCAAACTGTGGGCGATTATTGAGCCTCGTTCCAATACCATGCGTATGGGCAGCCATAAAGATGGACTGGCACATTCAGCACGTCTGGCCGATGAAGTGATCTGGTATCAACCGGAAGGGCTGGACTGGGATTTACAGCCAGTAGTAGCTGCGGCACCAAACAAGGCCAAAATTGCCCGGACGCTGGATGACATTATTCATACCGTCAGCCAAGAAGCAGGCGAGGGCGATGCGGTGGTGATCATGTCCAATGGCGGTTTTGGTGGTCTGCACCAGAAATTATTAAGTGCATTAAAATCGGCTTAAGCACGTTTTATTGACCTGAAACATCATTCAACAGGGCTGTAGTCCAGATACTGCAGCCCTGTTTTATTTTCATACAATTTAATAGATTAAAATAAATATACAAATATATGAATAAAAACGGTTTTTTAGAGATGAACTTGTCATCGACTCCTGTTAAGTTAGAACGATCACATCCTGCGCCATAACGGTTCCTGATGAGGTGAAAAGGCGCAGGCTGCCCCACAATAAGCACAACAAGAGGATGACCACCATGTCCCAGACAATGCAAGCCATGGTTTATCATGGCGCCAATGATATCCGTTTTGAACAAGCATAAAGAGCGCATTCTCACTCTTTTAAGGGCGAGTTAGCTCTTTTTTAGTGACTTGGATTTTTTTGCATTTTTTTCAGAAGTTGGTGTTCTTTGGTTTTCGATATACTTTTTAACAACTTCTAAACTTGCACCACCACAAGATACAACGCAATAACTAGGCGACCAAAAGTGGTTGCCCCATAATTTTCCCTTAATTTCATCCCAATAAGATCGTCTTAAAACATAAGAGCTTTTGCCCTTTAGTTTACCCACTAAATTAGACACTGAATGTTTAGGGTGAACACTTACAAGCATGTGAATATGATCATCCTCGCCATTAAACTCAATGAGTTCACAATTCATTTGCAAGCAAGTTTCTTTCATAATCTCATTTAAAGAAGTAAGCATTTCCATTGTTAATACATCTCTTCGGTATTTCGTAACAAATACTAGATGAACAATATTGTTAAAAACACATGATCTACCTGTTCTCCACTCGTACATATTAACCACACACTAGATTTACATTGATCTTATTTTAAGCTAAAATAAGCGTATTCACTAGAGGTTTTTTAATTGCTAACAGGCATCAGGTTAAGGGTGTATCCAACTGAACATCAAAAGCTGATTTTAAGTCAGTGGATGGGTTGTGCTCGTTTCGTTTGGAATGCCAAATGCGATGAGGATAAATACTTTCGAGGATTTGCCCGTAAGTTTGCAACTTTTGATCACTATTATGAAACCCAAGATCAAAAATACGCTCACTTTAAATCAGATGAGATTAGTTCATGGCTTGCAAACTGTCCTAGCACCATTCAAAAGAACTCAACCGTAAATTGGTTTAATACGCTCAAAAAATCCATTAAGGGTGTGTGTGGACGACCAAGACGCAAAAAAAAATCAGACAAAGGTTCTGTTCACCTAACCTCTGATTTATTTGAGTTTCGAGTAGAAAACAATAAGCGTAAATTATTTATTGGCGGTAAGAAATTCAATATCGGAGCTTTAAATTTTAAAGCTCATGCTGAGTTTAAAGAGCCAAAATCCATCCACATTAGCAAAGAACGAGGTCAATATTTCGTTTCTTTCTGCTATGAAGATGGTGTTGAGATTCAAGAGTTTGACGGCAAGAAATTCGATGCTAAAAAATATGCCAAAAGACAATTAGATCATTTGCAAGACATGGACGAATCACAACTACAAAAAATAGTGGTGGGTATAGATCGTGGTGTCACAATCCCTGTTCATGCAGGTCATGAAGAATTCGATTTTTCTAAAGAACAAAAGAATCACATGAGTAAAGCAGATCGCTACATTAAGCGACTGCAAAGAAAACTTGCTCGACAAATCAAAGGCTCAAACCGAAGAGCTAAGACCAAACATCGAATTGCGGTGCATCACTCTAAGAAAGCCAATATTCGCAAGGACTTTGCTCATAAGACAAGTCGTAGTTTAGCTAATGGATTCGGTCAGGTATTTATTTTTGAGAAACTAAATACCAAACAGATGACCAAAAAGCCTAACCCTAAGAAAGATAAATTCGGACGTTTTATTCCAAATAAGGCTAAAGCTAAAGCAGGGTTAAACAAAGCTATTCTCAATGTAGGATGGCACAGAATTTCAGAATTCTTAACGTATAAATCAGTCAAATTAGGTAAGGCTGTATTTACGGTTCATGCTTCTTACACAAGTCAGGAGTGCGCTTCATGCGGTCACACTCACCCCGACAATCGCAAAAGCCAAGACAGGTTTAAGTGCGTGAGTTGTGGACATGCTGATAATGCAGATCACAATGCATCAATTGTTATTAAGAACAGAGCAATTAAATTAGTTTTAGACTGTGGAACACAGTTGGATGGTAATTATTTATCATCTAGTGGGCGTGGAGGTGTTCGTAAGACGACTAGAGGTGTCAAAGCTTCTTTTCGCAGTACCGTAGAAGCGTCAAAAGAGATGTGTGCAACTTAGGTTGCACTACGGAAACTCGGTTGCTTTAGCTCCGAGTAGTTCATAAGGCTTATGAGGTATTTAAACACGCTTCAGATGAAAAAGCCCTGAAAGTGATCATTGATTACAGCTAAGGTCTTTATCGGCAATCAAAAACCACGAGTGCATGCTCGTGGTTTTTATATATTGGCTGACCCTCCAAAGTCGGCGGCGGGTTCAAGCGCCAGACTTAAGCGGCGACATCGGCCAAGCTGGGCTCGCGTCGAAACATGACTTCAACATAAGAACAGACCGGTACAATCTTGAGCTGTTTTTCCCGGGCAAACTCGACCAGCACATCCAGTAATTGGCGGGCAATACCTTGGCCACGTAATGAATCATCTACCCAGGTATGGTCGGCGACAATTTTATGCGCGTCTTGCCATTGATAGGTGATTTCAGCAATCCGCTGTCCATCCCGTTCAATAAAAAATGCACCGCCACGTTTTGCCTCTTGATGTTGAATATCCATTGCTGTCCTGCCTTAAAGTTTATGTGTCACCTGATGAATTAGGGTTGAAGTACATCCTGAATAGATGGGTCTTTTTCAAAAGCCGCTTTGGCATAAGGGCAGAGCGGTATAATCTTGGTCTGCTGTTCGCGGGCATAATTGACCGCAGCTTCAACTAAGTGACGTCCCACACCCTGACCACGTAACTGTTCACTGACCGTGGTATGGTCAATAATGATTTTATCTTCGCCAGCACGTGAATAGGTCATCTCAGCCAGACGCTCGCCATTGGCTTCAACAAAAAAGGCCCCTTTGCTGTCATTGTTTTCGTGTTGCACCATCATTTTTATCATATCCTCCCATCTGGAATAGTCAGTATCTGCTTTATTCACAGAAAAAGACAGAAAAGAAAAGTGCGACTTACATTTTTTATGATCTGTGAAACATGACTAGGTTTTTAGCTAAAATATGGATACAATTAATTACATGATTAACACACTTCAATATTTTTAACTATGGATCTTTTTTTCATCATTATTTTGTTGTTGGTGGGTTTAGCCATTTATCTCGGAATTTCAATCTATAAGGAAAAATCTCGCGATCCGTTTAAATAAGCCTAATTGCACTTTACTTAAAAATATGCAATTCTCTGTCGACTTTGGGGCATTCCCCCAACACAGAATTGTTGAACAAGGGGAGTAGCCTCCTCCAAGCGTTAAAACCCAGATGAAACTCACTGGTTTTAACGTGTCAGACTATCGTCATTACACTTTGCAAAAAGTCGGTATCTGAGCATTGAATCTGCACAGGCAGGGCAATGTAGGCAAGACCTTGATCACGTTGTTATGGATGTTTTTATTTCATCTGGCAACGGGTCAAGGTTTTTTATGGCCAATTGTCGGATGTGGAGATTGTATGGAATCTATCGGCAATATCTGGCTGTATCTGGCCTTTTTTGCGATTGTTATGGTCATGCTCGCCATCGACTTTCTGGGCTTTAAACAAAAAGAAGGCCAGACCGTTCAGGTGCGTACCGCCGCTTACTGGAGTATCGCCTGGGTCAGCGTGGCCATGCTGTTTGGTGGTGGCCTATGGCTGTATCTGAAACAGACCGCCGGACTGGATGTCGCCAATACCAAGGTGATGGAATATCTGGCCGGTTATTTACTGGAAAAATCACTGGCGATTGATAACGTCTTTGTCTGGCTGATGATTTTTGCTGCCTTTGCCATTCCACCAGCGTTACAACGTAAAATCCTGCTGTATGGCGTTTTGGGCGCTATTGTGCTGCGTACCATCTTTATTTTTATTGGCGCCTGGTTTGTGCAGGAATTCTCCTGGATTCTGTATCTGTTCGGTGCCTTCCTGGTCTATACCGGCTTTAAATTCCTGCGTGGACAGGACGATGAAGACAGCAATATCGAAGATATGGCGATCCTGAAATGGTTACGCAAACATATGCGGATTACCCCGCAGCTGGAAGGCAGCCGCTTCTTTGTACGTAAAGAGGGCTTACTCTGGGCCACGCCACTCTTTCTGGTGCTGATTCTGGTTGAAGCCTCCGATGTGATTTTTGCGGTGGATTCAATTCCTGCGATTTTTGCTGTGACCAGTGATCCCTTTATTGTCTTGACCGCCAACCTGATGGCGATTTTAGGCTTACGCGCCATGTTCTTCCTGCTGGCCGGTGCAGCCACCAAAATGCATTATCTGCCGTATGGGCTGGGAATTATTCTGGTGTTCATTGGCTTCAAGATGCTGATGCTGGATGTGTTCCATATGCCAATCTGGATTTCCCTAAGCTTTATTGTGATTGTGCTGGCAATTACTGCCTGGCTGTCGATTCGCCACAGTCGCAAGCATCATGAAACCACGCTCTAAAGTGGCCTGATTGATCAAAAAGCCCGTTGCATACGGGCTTTTTTTATTTTCCATATTCAGGGATTACTCTTAAATATCAGCGTATAAGTACTCGATTTAACTGAATATTTTAGAGTTGACCCAGTGGACATCTTGTATTTCACCCAAACTGGCAACAGTTTTGCATGACACCCAATGTCTGTGACTGAATGTTGGATTTTCCATACAGGGCAGCGCTTTTCAGCTACAATCAACCGAAAAAATTAAACAAGTGCAGGTTTTTCATGTCTTCTGTCATTGCAACGACGGCAATTCGCGGCCGCTTCCTCGATATTCAGAATACAGTTGCCCAAGCGCGTGATATTCACGACCAAGTGCGCTATGTAGAAGATGGTTTATTAATTACCCAACACGGGAAAATTCACTGGTTTGGTCCCTGGGAAGAGGGGCGGGCGTATATTCCGGCCGGTGTTTCGGTGCAGCATTATCCCGATCAGCTGATTATACCCGGCTTCATTGATACCCATATTCATTTCCCACAAACCGAAATGGTGGGCGCCTATGGCACCCAGCTGCTGGAATGGCTGAATACCTATACCTTTCCAACCGAAATGCAGTTTGCTGATAAAAGCTATGCTGACAAGATTGCTGCATTTTTTGTGCAGGAACTGCTGAAAAATGGCACCACCACGGCACTGGTGTTCTGTACCGTGCATCCTGAATCTGTCGATGCCCTTTTTGAAGCCGCAGAACAGCACCAGATGCGCCTGATTGCTGGTAAAGTGCTGATGGACCGTCATGCACCCGAGGAACTCTGTGACACGCCAGAACGCGCCTATCAGGAATCTAAAGCACTGATTGAAAAGTGGCATGGAAAAGGCCGTAATTTATATGCGATTACCCCGCGTTTTGCACCGACCTCAACGCCGGCACAACTGGAAAAAGCGCAGCAGCTGAAAGCTGAATATCCGGATGTGTATTTACATACCCATTTAAGTGAAAACAAAAATGAAATTGCCTGGGTCAAAAGCCTGTTCCCGGAGCAAAAAGGCTATTTAGATGTCTATCATCATTATGGGCTGACCGGTTCACGTTCGGTATTTGCGCATTGTGTGCATCTGGAAGAGCAGGAGTGGGACTGTATGCACCAGACCAATTCCGCAATTGCCTTTTGTCCGACCTCCAACCTGTTCCTGGGCAGTGGCCTGTTCCCGATTCATCAGACCTGGCAGAAACAGGTCAAAATGGGCCTGGGCACCGACATCGGGGCAGGGACCTCGTTTAGCCAGCTGCGCACCATTAGCGAAGCCTATAAAGTCCAGCAGCTACTTGAGCAAAACCTGTCGGCCTATGAAGCGCTGTATCATGCCACTTTAGGCGGTGCCAAAGCACTGGATCTGGATGACAAGCTCGGCAATTTCAATATCGGTAAAGAAGCGGACTTTATTGTGCTGGATTTAAACGCCACCGCCTTGCAGACCCTGCGCCAGCAGCACAGCAAAGGCCTGGAAGACAGCCTGTTTGCGCTCATGACCATGGGCGATGAACGGAATATTCAGGCCACCTATATTTATGGACAATGTGCCTATGTCCGCGACTAAACCTATACGCCGGGCGCAACCGAAATGGCGGGTGGCGCTCACGCTGATTGGTCTGGCCTTATTGCTGAAAAGAGACCACCCGGTCAAAAATGCTGTTTTTTTAGACAGCAAAGAGGATGCATCTGACCGCAAGATGTATTAAAATTAAGGCATATTTTGGGGTGTTGCAGGTCAACACCTTTTTTATTTTTTGCTCTTTTAGGGATCTACCCATGACCGTTGATATGAAAGTATTGATTTCTGCTGAAGAAATTCATGCGAAAGTTCAAGAACTTGGTAAACAGATTAATGCGCATTATGCCAATAGCGACAAGGAGCTGGTGTTAATCGGTTTACTGCGCGGTTCTGTGCTGTTTATGGCCGATTTATGCCGGACCATTGAAAAACCGCATGAACTGGACTTTATGACCGTTTCAAGTTATGGCGGCAGTACTGTGTCTTCGCGTGATGTAAAAATCCTGAAAGACCTCGACGGCGAAATTCGTGGCAAAGATGTGCTGGTGGTAGAAGATATTATCGACTCTGGCAATACCCTGAGCAAAGTACTGGAAATTCTACAAACCCGTGAACCAAATTCGATTGAGCTGTGTACCTTGGTCAGCAAACCGTCACGCCGTGAAATTGAACTGGAAGTTAAATTCCTGGGCTTTGAAGTAGAAGACAAATTTATTGTCGGTTATGGCCTCGACTATGACCAGAAATATCGCCATATCCCGTTTATTGGTGAAATCGGTCTGTAAGCAACCGCAAAAGAAAGTGGCGTTCAGCCACTTTTTTTACGACAAAGCGGACAAAAAAACTACAATCTGTAGCAGGACTCTACTGTTTGTCCTCTCAAAAATCCTGAAAAATAAATCAAATAGCAACAACTCAACTTGATAAACCATAACAAGAAGGAGACAGGAGATGTGGACACTTATTGTGGCTATCGTGATTGGTTTTATTGCAGGTCTTATCGCCCGTGCCATCCATCCAGGTGATGATAAAGCAGGCTTTATTATGACCACCTTACTCGGGATCGCCGGTTCACTGTTGGCCACTTACGGCGGTCGCTTCCTCGGTCTGTATGATGAAAACTCAGCTGCCGGCTTTATTGCCTCGGTGATTGGTGCGCTGATTATTCTGTTTATCTATAACATGATTTCCAAACGCTCACATCGCGTTTAAATCAATAAAAAAGCACCGTTCATTCGCCGGTGCTTTTTTATGGTCTAAAATCTGACTTTTAACAATCTGAGCTTAGAGTCCAAATTCCTTGAAAATCTGCTCGATCTGCGCAGCAGGGTAGGCGCCCATCACCTTAAAACCATTCGAGAAAATAATGGCCGGTGTGCCGTTTAATCCCAGGCTTTGCGCCAGTTTCAGATTACGCTGAATCGGATTGGCACAGGACTGGCTCGTGCGCGGGCTAAGACCTTTGGCAATCAGGTCTTCCCAGGCCTGGGCCGGATTGGCTTCACAATACACCTGCTGCGAAGGGCGTACCGATTGTGCCTTTAACGGTAAAATAAAGGTGTAAATGGTGACATCATTGAGTTTTTTCAGCTCTACTTCCAGCTGTTTGCAATACGGGCAATTTGGGTCAGAAAAGATGGCCAGCTGACGTTTACCCGTCCCTCGAACCGTTTTTAAAGCATCTTGTAGCGGCAGTTTTTTCCAGTCGATGCTGTTTTGTTGTACCAGCAGCGCTTTGGTCAAATTCTGCTGGTCGCTTAAACGGATCATGGAACCGGCCAGAATATGCTTGGCATCTTCATTCAGATACACCACCTGACCCTGCATCGAACCGCTATAAATCCCGCGCATTTCAGTGGCCTGAATATTCTGGATGTCCAGGTTTGGATGTTGCTGCTTTAAATTGGCTTTGACCGTGTCGACATTGGCCAGTGCCGGCGTTGAGCTCATCGCGAGCGCTGCCAGCAAGAATGCATGTTTAAACATAGTGAAATCTTGTCTTTATCAATCCTTGCCCGATTCTAATCTTAAATCGGGGCAAAAATTTAACTTTCATCAGAGAAATTTACCGAATCACTACAGCATCGACAATGGCGTTTCACGTGGAACATAAACCGGATGAATCGAGTTAATTTCAATTGAGACATGCACAATTTCCTCATGCACTGACAGGGCCGTGCGGATTTGATCGGCATTTAATTCATCTTCAGTTTCTACGGCCAGAATACAGGAAAACTTGTCACGACCGACTTTCCAGACATGCAGATCGGTGATATTGACTATTCCTGGCAGCTCGGCAATCACCTCGCGAATTTCTTCCACCACCGGATGATCCATTTCGGCATCCAGCAAGGTGCGTCCAGTTTCCTGAATCAGGCCCCAGGCCCAGCGTGCCACCAGAATCGAACCCACAATACCCAGTACCGCATCAAGAAAATCCCAGCCCCAGAACTTGCCGGCAATTAAGGCCACAATCGCAAAAATGGAGGTCACAGCATCGGCCACCACATGCATAAACGCAGCTTTCTGGTTTAAATCATGTGCTCCAGCTGTATGTGCATGCGCATGTCCATGCCCCGACTCATGGTGATGGTGATGGTGATGGTGATGGTGATGGTGATGGTGATGGTGATGGTGATGGTGACCATCATCATGCAGTAACCAGGCACAAATCAAGTTGACCAATAGGCCTAAAATCGCAATGGGAATGGCTTCGTTATAATGAATATTAACCGGGAAAAATAAGCGTTCTACCGAATGAAACGCCATAAAACCGGCCACCACCAGCAATAAAATCGCACTGCTATAACCAGCCAGAATCTCAATTTTCCAGGTACCAAAGCTAAAACGGGCATCCTGGGCATAATGACGCGCCGCCCGATAAGCCACATAGGCCAGCCCCAAAGCCAGCATATGCGAGCTCATATGCCAGCCATCGGCCAGAAGTGCCATCGAGTTAAAAATCCAGCCGCCAATAATCTCTAAAAGCATCATGACACCGGTTAATATCGCAGCATATAATATACGCTTCTGGGCCAGTGGATTGCCTTCATCAAACTGATGGTGATGGGTACGGTGAGAAACATGATTTTGCATGGGGAGAATCGCCCAATATACTCCCCCATAGTATATTTGAAATTAAGGTGAAGTGTGGGCCATTTACATACAGATAAAAAAGTTTTAAATCGCATCAAGCGTTTACAAGGTCAGATCAGTGCGGTGGAACAGTCCATCCATGATCCGGAAAAAAGCTGTATCGAAGTATTACAGCAGGTGGCTGCGATTAAAGGCGCGGTTAACGGGCTGATGAATGAGCTGATTGAATCGCATTTGCGCCATCATGTCATTGGCAATGAGGTCGAGGTCAATGAAGTCGAACTGGATGAATTTTTAAAATTGTTAAAACGCTATACCTAAGCCCATCTTTCGATTGACCCACAAAATTCCTGCCTTTACACTGAAACGATCTTTTCTCATATCATGATACCTGAGCCAAAAAGCTGAGGTATTTTTTTATTCTCTCATGTCAAACGCTCAATCGTGGCAGCCGTTTTTAATGGTCAGCCTGGCGCTGTGTATTGGTACCGTTGGAACCGCACTGGCCAGCCCTTTATATCCCCTATATCAGGAGCTGTGGCAGCTGCTGCCGAGTCATATTACCTATCTGTTTGTAGCCTATATGTTCGGTTGTCTGGCCACTTTACTGTTTCTGGGGCGAACCAGTAACCGCTTTGGTTTTGTTCGCAGCTTGCAGGTCGGTATTGCCCTGGTCACGATTGGACTGATACTGTCAGCCTGGGCGCCGACAGCACTGTATTTGGGCCTCGGCCGCTTTATTATTGGGATTGCCTCCGGACTGATTACCACTTCTGCCATGCTGGGGCTGATGAATGTAGTGCCCGATAGCCATAAGCTGCTGGCGCCGCAGCTCAGCTCGATTATTACCGCAATTGGCTTTGGTTTAGGGCCATTTCTGGGCGGTGTAATTGCCCAGTTTGCCGAGCAGCCGCTGGTCACGCCTTATCTTCCGGTGATTGTCAGTGCCATTTTCTGTGGACTGGGCCTGTTCAAGCTAAAACAGCCTGCCTTTGAACAGCAGCCATTTTCGGTTTATCCCAAATTGCAAACCCCGGATGCGCCGTATCAGGCTGCTTTTTTCCTGGTCAGTCTGGCCGCGTTTTGTGCCTTTGCCGGCTTTAGCCTGTTTGCTTCGCTATCGCCGTCGTTTGTGCAGGATATTTTGCCCTGGCATGGGCCACTGGTCAGTGGTGTAGCAATTTCCGCGATTTTAATTATTTCAGCCATCGTCCAGTTTTTTGCCCGTAGTGTACTGCCTGCCACGGCCTTGCGCTGGGGGCTCTATGCGCTGCTCGGCAGTCTGCTTCTGCTGGGTTTATGTATGTCGCTGCAATGGAGCCCGCTGTTCTTTGTCAGTGATGTGCTGGTCGGAATTGGGCATGGCTTGAGCTTATTGGGCGCCTTTGGCCTGATTCACCAGATGAGTCAGCCGCACAACCGCGCTGCAATTATGTCCAGTTATCTGTTTATTGCCTATCTGGGCACCATTGTACCGATTATTGCGGTGGGCTATTTATCAGACCATTTTGGCTTAAGTGTGGGTATTATCAGCTTCTGCATGCTGATTGGGCTGCTTTGCCTCAGCCTGATCTGGCAGCAGCGTAAAGTGCTAACCTTTTAAATTAATGCTGTTGAGTCGGGGATGATCAGGCACCCTCGGCCTGATCCTGGGTGCGGACAGACTGCGCTGCCAATCAGATGCTGACCATATCAACATCCACCAGATGATTGAATAGTTTTATTTCTCTGTACCGGGTTGATGTTCCAGCTCTTTCATTAAAAAGTAGTTTAAAAAGGTCCGAATGACCGCAATAATCGCCAGTTTGATCAGGCTGTCCATATCCGGATCGACCGTGGTGGCCAGAATATCCGCGGCCAGCTGAAACTCCAGCGCAGTGGCCAGCCAATTGCCAAAACAATAGCGCGCACTGCGGCCGGATTTTAGCTGAACCAGCACCATTAAGGTTTTGACCAGACCAATCACCACACAGACCACCGAGATAAACTCGAGCAACAGCTGCAGCACACTCACTAAAGCAACCAGTGACTCACGTAAATCAACCACCTCCAGCATGCCACACCTCCGGCAGTGTTTTTGTTGAACTGCGTTCAGGATTTTATTGGAACAACTTGTAGGTTATTCACTCATCATAGCCTGAATATCGGGCAATAGAAGGGCGGATGGTGGGATATAGGCTAGCCCATACAATGTGACAGGCTGTTCCCTTAGAATATACAAAACTATTTAGGCTGAAATGACGAGATTGCCTGATAAAAAGCAATAAAAAAGCACCAGGTGGCTAACACCTGATGCTTTTAAATGCATAGCAAGCTCAGAGCGTGCTGCGCTTATTTTCCAATACAGAAAGAACCGAAAATTTTACCCAACAGATCATCGGCACTAAAATCTCCGGTAATTTCACCTAGGGCATTTTGCGCCAGACGCAGGGATTCAGCCACCAGCTCACCGGCATGATAATCTACCAGCTGCTCGCGCGCTTCGGCCAGATAGTACTGGGTGCGCTTCATTGCGTCTAAATGACGAGTTCGGGCAATGAAGGTATCTTCTTCCGGCTGGAAGCCTGCATGGGCTGTAATCGCATCTATGAGCGATTGAACACCGGTTTCCTGCTTGGCCGACACGGTAATATGACGAAAACCCTGATAATCACCAATAACGGCTTCAGCACCAGTCAAATCTGCTTTATTACCAATCAGCATCAGACGTTTGGGTTCCAGATGATCGGCAAAATATTCCTGGGCCAATTGCAGCGGATCTTCACCCTGACTCAGGTCATACACCAGCAGCAATAAATCGGCCTGTTCAATTTCTTTAATCGCGCGGCGGATGCCTTCTTTTTCCACCACATCACCGGTTTCCCGTAAACCGGCGGTATCGGTCAGGGTAATCGGCAAGCCATTTAAGGTGATTTTTTCATGCAGCACATCACGGGTGGTACCGGCAATATCGGTCACAATCGCCCGTTCAATCCCGGCTAAAGCATTCAGTAAAGATGATTTTCCGGCATTCGGTTTACCAGCAATCACCACCTGCAAGCCTTCACGTAATAATTGTCCCTGACGTGCCGATTGCTGTACCGCGGTGACTGAGCTGGCAACATCATCCAGTAGGGCCAGAATTTTGCCATCGGCCAGAAAATCAATTTCTTCTTCCGGAAAATCAATCGCTGCTTCCACATGCAAACGCAGATGAATCAGTTTTTCTAAAACCGTATTGACCTTGGTTGAAAATGCGCCTTGCAGGGAGCGTACCGCTGAACGTGCTGCAGCCTGCGAGGTCGCGTCAATCAGGTCGGCAATCGCTTCGGCCTGTACCAGATCAAGCTTGCCATTTTCAAAGGCGCGCATGGAAAACTCGCCAGCTTTGGCCGCGGTCGCACCGAGTTCCAGTAAACGTGCCAGCAGGGCATTTTGAATGACCGGGCCGCCATGACCTTGCAGTTCCACCACGTCTTCACCGGTAAAGGAGTTCGGATTGGGGAAACAAATCACCAAACCTTCATCCATCACCTCACCGCTAGCCTCATAAAACTGGCGGAAGCCGGCAAAACGGGCTTTTGGCAGCTGCTTTTGGGTCAGGGCTTCAGCAATGGCATAGGATTTAGGACCAGACAGGCGAATTACCCCCACACCGCCACGCCCGGGTGGAGTGGCAATCGCAGCAATTGTTGTGGTTTGGGTCAGCATAAATTCACCTGTCGCAATGCTTAAAGTCGGGCCAAAAAAAATCCGCCTAAGAGTATCATCTTAAGCGGATTTATTCAGCTCGTCAGTACAACTTAGTTGACTGGGGTCGCTTCATCACGTTTGGCACGGTCTTTCTCAACAGATTTGTTGATCAGGCCTTGCTGCAAGATGGTGATCAGGTTGTTGACAATCCAGTACAACACCAGACCCGCCGGGAAGAACAGCAGGAACACAGTAAAGATCACTGGCATAATGCGGAAGACTTTAGCCTGCATAGGATCGGTCGGCTGCGGGTTCAGCATTTGCTGGATATACATGGTCGCACCCATGATCAGCGGCAAGATAAACCAAGGATCCATTGCCGATAAATCCTGAATCCAGAGTAACCATGGCGCATGACGCAGCTCTACAGATTCCATCAGTACCCAGTACAGGGCCAGGAAGATTGGCATTTGCAGTAACAGCGGTAAACAGCCGGCCAGCGGATTGACCTGTTCACGTTTGTACAGGGCCATCATCTCTTGCGAGAAGCGCATCCGGTCTTCACCGAACTCTTCTTTCATGCGCTGCATTTCAGGTGCAATCACACGCATTTTCGCCATAGAACGGTAGCTCTTCGACGATAATGGCCACAGAATCAGCTTCACCAGAATGGTCAACAGAATAATTGCCCAGCCCCAGTTCCCCACTAAGCCGTGGAAGAATTCCAAGCCTACAAACAGCAGTTTGGCAATTGGCCATAACCAGCCATAATCCACAGTCTGATTCAGACCAGTGGCCAGATCTTTCAGCTCTGACTGGATTTTTGGACCGCTATAGAAGGTCGCATCGACTTCTGCCACTGTACCCGCCGGTACATTAATGGTTGGCGAAGTAAAGCCGATAATATTCATATTATCGCCTGATTTACGCGATTCCAGCTTGGCGCTATACGGTTGGCCATCGGCCTGGGTCAGTTTCAGGTTACCCGGCACCCATGCACTCACGAAGTAGTGCTGTACCACCGCAACCCAGCCGCCAGTCGCTTCAACATTCAGTTTTTCTTCAGTGAAGTTGTCGAATTTCAGCTTGTTGTAGTGTTCATCCGGTGTCCCCCAGGCGCCGCCCAGGAAGGTACCCAAAGTGAAAATGCCCTGGTCCGATTTACCCGGATCATCCGAGTTATCGCGTTTGATCTGACCAAACATTTGACCTTGCCAGTTCTGGCCACTGCGGTTTACCACTTTGTGGTTGACCACAATCGGATATTCGCCTTGCTTGAAGCTGAAGGTCTTGATAATTTCTACACCGTCAGCAGTTTTGTACACCATTGGTACATTTAACACTTTCACCGCTTCACCGTCCTGATTCTGAACGGCTTTGGCATCTTCCAGGCTATAGCTTAATTTTTCAACTTCATAGTTTGGACGACCATTACGGCTGCTGTCTGGTCCATTCAGACCAATCAGGCCTGACTGAGCGACATAGGTACGTTTGTCATCGCTTTCAAGCATTACAAACGGTGCATCACTGTCTTTATTTTTGTCATGATTGAGTAATTCAACACGAACAATATCACCACCTTTTGGATTGATCCAAAGATGATAAAGGTCAGTTTGTACTGAAATAAGCTGCTGACTTACAGGTGCAGTGGCATCTGTGGTTTGAGTCTGCTGCGCTGAAATATTTGCCTGCGGTACATCAGAAGCTGCTGTAGCGGTTTGGCCATTTGGCAAATCTGCAGACACTTCATGTGAAACCACCGCAGCCTGTTGCTGTGGTTGGGTTTCAGCATTTCCATAATCTTTTTGCCAAGCCAAAATGAGCAAATAAGCGACAACAAACATGGCCCCGAGAATTGCAATCCTGGCCCATTGTTGCATATCTATTACCCCAAGTGGTTAGAGTGATTTTGGTTCAATAAACGTTCACGAAAGGGTACAGCAATGTGACCCGTTTGAGAATCTATTTGCTGAAATGAAATAAAACGAATTGCTTTGGCCGGTACAGGGTCATAGCCCGAACCACCCCACGGATGACAACGACAGATACGTCTAGTCGCCAGCCACACACCACGTCCGGCCCCATGGATCTGGACTGCTTCCAGGGCATATTGAGAACAGGTTGGAATATAGCGACAACGTGGTCCAAGAAGCGGACTAATCGCAATCTGATAGAAACGAATCAACCAATGCAGTAAACGTACCATTGGTCATCTCTACTGATGTGGGGAGGGAGCTATTTTAGAATGCTTTTTGGCAAGGCGGTGCAATTTCTGCCAAGCAAATTGTAATTGCTGATGTAACTCTGCATTTGGCACTGTTTCAATCCCCATTTTGGGCATCACCACAATATCCAGCACAGCAAATTGCTGTTGATGCAGGCGAAAACTTTCGCGAGCAAGTCGTTTTACTCGATTTCTTTCGTGTGCACGACGCACTTTTTTCTTGGCAACAACAATACCCAAACGGCTGTTCAGCAGTTCGGACGGTTTTGCCAGAAATAAGAAATGGGGTTGATGCACTTTAAAAAGCGCACCATTAAACACATCTTTATAATCGGCAGCACAGCGTATACGAAGCTCTGTGCTGAAGCCATAAAGTGATGTCATAACACCCAAGTCGATGCAGCGTGACTGATTAAACAGTTAAGCTGTGACGACCTTTTGCACGACGGCGAGCTAATACTTGACGACCAGCTTTAGTAGCCATACGAGCACGGAAACCATGAACGCGTTTACGCTTTAATTCAGATGGTTGGAATGTACGTTTCATGTCGAAACTCCAAAAATGATCTTTCTATAAAGGTCCGCGATTTTAGTGCTCATTGCTTGAGCTGTCAATCAAAAACACGGTTTTCCTTTAAATAAGCCTAATTTTTATAAAAGGCCTTAAGTTTATCCAGGAATAGGCAATTGTACATATTCTGGCTTATTCACAAGCTATCCTATTGTTAAAAAATACAAAATAAGTTATAAACAATATTATTCACATAATTATCCACAAGACCATGTGAATAAATTTATTCTCTACAGGTTTAAATTCGAATTTAAATTTATTTTCAGTTTATCCACATCCGAGCACGCTCTAATATATAAATTCAAATTTATAAATTTAAATTTATTCTTATTAGGGTGGCTTTTTTATGTGGAAAAGCAATTTTTAAATTTAAAAAACATAGACTTTGCATGTGGATAACTGTGTTTTTATATTTTTAATACATTGTGGATAACTTTATGCTATATTTTATCCACAGCTTGCGGATAAACTTATCCACACCAGCTTTTAAATTTAAATTTAGATCTTGATGTTTGTTTTTTGGCTAAATTCGCTCAATTTCTCATGACAGATGTGGATAACTTGGTTAGAATGGCGACCCGCTTGCAGCGGACGAATGCGTTTTAAATTTAAAATGGAATAAATAGGGGTTTTCACATGCTTTGGACGGACTGCTTAAATCGCTTGCGACAAGAGCTCTCTGGGAATGTCTTTACGATGTGGATTCGCCCATTAGTTGCAGAAGAATCAGAAGATACTTTACGTTTATATGCACCGAACCCGTATTGGACCCGCTATATTCAGGAACATCATCTTGAGCTGATCACGATTCTGGCCGAACAACTGTCTGAAGGACGGGTACGTAAAGTTGAAATCCTGGTCGATTCCCGTCCGGGCGCCATTTTATCGGCCAGTGAACAGCCAGCGACCACCACCGCTGCTTTAGAGTCAGCACCGGCACCGGTCAGCCGTCCAAAAAAGGACAAAGAAGAGAGTGGCAGCAAAAACAGCCGCAAGCGTCAGTTAAACCCTTTATTTACCTTTTCTTTATTTGTAGAAGGCCGTTCTAACCAGATGGCGGCAGAAACCTGCCGTAAAGTATTGACCCATCTGGGCGCTTCACAACATAACCCGCTATTTTTATATGGCCCGACCGGTCTGGGTAAAACCCACTTGATGCAAGCGGTGGGGAATGCCTTGCTGCAGGCCAAGCCGAATGCCCGGGTCATGTATATGACTGCTGAAAGCTTTGTACATGACTTTGTTAGCTCGCTACAGCAGGGCAAGGTTGAAGAATTCAAGAAAAATTGCCGTTCACTCGATCTGCTCTTGGTGGATGACATTCATTTGCTGGCCGGTAAAGAAGCCAGTCTGGTGGAGTTTTTCTATACCTTTAATGCCTTATTGGATGAATCCAAGCAGATTATTCTGACGTCGGACCGTTATCCAAAAGAACTGACCGAACTGGACCCACGTCTGGTATCGCGTTTTTCCTGGGGCCTGTCGGTGGGGGTAGAACCGCCCGATATTGAAACCCGGATTGAAATTCTATTAAAGAAAGCCGAAAGCAGTGGCGTCGATTTACCGCGCAACTGTGCCTTGTTTATTGCCCAGCAGGTGGTCGCCAACGTGCGTGAACTGGAAGGCGCCTTAAATAAGGTGGTCGCAATTTCCCGTTTTAAAGGCACCGCGATTGATCTGGATGTGGTGCGTGAATCTCTAAAAGATGTGCTGGCGATTCGTGCGCGTACCATCAGTACCGAAAATATCCAGCGTGTGGTCAGTGAATATTTCCGTATCCCACTCAAAGAATTGGTCGGGCCAAAACGTACCCGGATTTATGCCCGTCCACGACAGCTGGCGATGGGGCTGGCCCGTGAACTGACCGGGGACAGTTTCCCTGAAATTGGCATGGCTTTTGGTGGTCGTGACCACAGTACCGTGATGCATGCCTGCGAGAAAGTACAAAGCCTGCGCGAAGAAGATCCAATCTTCAACGAGGACTATAAAAACCTGCAACGCCTGTTGCAAAGTTAGGCCGGTTTGGTCAAATTCTGTTCTTGCAATGCGGCATATTCTGCCGCATAGTACACTGCTAAAAAATTAATTTTTATCTTCATCATCTTCAGTTGTTAGAGGAATGTACCGTGCGTTTAAAAATCGCCAAAGAAAGCTTACTCAATGTTCTATCACATGTTGTAGGAGCGGTTGAACGTCGCCATACGTTAAACATTTTATCTAACGTGAAAGTTCAGGTGACCGAACAGGCGCTGACCATTACCGGTTCCGATCTGGAAGTTGAGCTGGTGGCCAGTACGGTTCTGGCTGAAGGTGCATGTTTACAGGCGGGTGAGACCACAGTGCCGGCACGTAAACTGATGGATATCTGTAAATCTTTGCCGACTGCGGCTTTAATTGACCTGCAGATTACTGAAGATCAGCGCTGTATTTTAAAATCAGGCAACAGCCGTTTCGTGTTGGGGACTTTACCAGCCGAAGATTATCCGTTATTGGCCACTGAAAATACTCAAGGCACACAGGTAGCGGTGACTCAGCGTGAATTAAAACGTTTATTTGAAAAAACTGCCTTTGCCATGGCGGTGCAGGATGTACGTTTCTATTTGACCGGCACCTTGCTGGAAATTGATGAAAACCAGCTGCGCGCTGTGACTACCGATGGCCACCGTTTGGCATTATGTGAAACCGGTGCCTCTTCAAATGCGACGCAGCCAATTCAGGCAATTGTGCCACGTAAAGCCGTGGGTGAATTACAGCGTTTGCTCAGTATTGAAGATGAGCAGCTGTCTTTGTTAATTGGTCGTGAACTGTTAAATGTAACCATTTCCGTGCCAAGCCGTGACAAAGAGCAGGGTGATATTACCGTACGTTTCACCACCAAGTTAATTGATGGTAAATTCCCGGATTACCGCCGTGTGATTCCACGTGGTGGCGATAAAGTGGTGATGATTGCACATGATGTCTTCAAGCAGTCGTTACAGCGTGTGGCGATTTTAAGTAATGAAAAATTACGCGGCGTATTCCTGAACTTTAATGCAGATTCACTGCAATTACGTGCCAACAACCCGGAGCAGGATGAAGCGATTGAAGACCTGGCCGTGCAATACAACAATGCACCGCTGGAAATGTCGTTCAATGCTCAATATCTGCTGGATGTATTAGGTGCACTGGATGGTGATGATGTGGCAATGACCATGACCGAAGCCAACCAGTCGGTACTGGTGCAAGACCCAGCGCAGCAAGATCAAACCTATGTTGTGATGCCGATGCGTGTCTAAGCTTGTATGTGATCTGACACGATTATGCATATTACGCGTTTAAATATAGAACGTGTTCGAAACTTAAAAGCGGTTGCACTCGTCGGGTTGCAGCCGTTTAATGTCTTTTATGGTGCCAATGGCTCCGGTAAAACCTCGATTCTGGAGGCCATTCATTTACTGGCCACCGGTCGTTCCTTCCGTACCCATATCCCCAAAAACTATATTCAGCATGATGCCCAAGATGCGATTGTATTTGCCCAGTCGCCCACCGAAAAAATCGGCATGCAAAAACTGCTGTCTGGGGAACAACTGATTAAGGTCAATGGTGATCATATTGCCACCCAGGGGCAGCTGGCCAAACTGCTGCCGCTACAACTGATTGATCCGCAAAGTACCGATATTATCGACCACGGCGCCAAACCGCGCCGGCAGTTGCTGGACTGGATGATGTTCCACGTGGAACCAGAGTTTTATCATGCCTGGCAATACTATTCGCGGGCCTTAAAACAGCGTAACAGCTTACTAAAAACCCGGCGTCATTTAAGCCTGGCCGAGCTGGAACCGTGGAACCAGATGCTGAGCCAGTATGGTGAAATGCTGCATCTGCAACGCTACAGTATTATCGAGCAGTGGCAGCATTATTTTCAGCAGGATTTACAGCAGTTGTTGCCCGATTTAAATATTCGCCTGGAATACCATCCGGGATTTCATCCGGAACCGGGTTTAATGAGCGATTTGGTCAATCATCATCAGAAAGATGTGGAGCGCCGTTATACCGAATATGGACCGCATCGCGCAGATTTACGTTTAAAAACAGCGACGGGCGATGCCGATGTGGTGCTGTCACGCGGACAAAAAAAGTTATTGATCATGGCTTTAAAACTGTCACAGATTGCAATGCTGCATGCGTGCAATAAGGAAACTGTGGTATTATTAGATGATCTGACAGCAGAATTAGATTTAACCGCACAACGACGTTTAATTGAGCGATTGAGCCAACTTGGTAGTCAAGTTTTTATTACCACCTTAGACCATGAATCAGTGCAGAATCACTTACATGATTTGTCTATTTCCTATCAATTATTCAATGTTGAAAACGGTACTGTTCAAGTTGTTGTGCAATAGTTTTTTATCTTTGGATAGACCAGTTTTTACTAGGGAGAAACCATGAGTTCAGAAGATCAATCTGCCACTCAAACAGAACAAACCAATGAAAAGGCTTATGATTCCTCTAGTATCAAAGTATTACGTGGCCTAGATGCTGTTCGTAAACGCCCGGGCATGTATATCGGTGATACAGATGATGGTACCGGTTTGCACCACATGGTGTTCGAGGTGGTCGATAACGCGATTGACGAAGCGCTTGCCGGCCATTGTGACGAGATTCTAGTCACTATTCATGAAGATGAATCGGTATCTGTGGCCGATAACGGTCGCGGCATTCCAACCGACATTCACCCGGAAGAAGGCGTATCGGCTGCCGAGGTGATTCTGACCATCCTGCACGCCGGCGGTAAGTTCGACGACAACAGTTATAAAGTGTCGGGCGGTCTGCACGGGGTCGGGGTATCGGTGGTAAACGCCCTGTCGAGCAAACTGGAACTGACCATTAAACGTGCCGGTCAGATTCATCAGCAGGAATACCGTCATGGTGATCCGCAATATCCATTAACTGTGGTTGGTGAAACAGAAGAGACCGGAACCATGGTTCGTTTCTGGCCAAGCGCCGAGACTTTCAGCCAGACCATTTTTAATGTCGATATTCTGGCGCGCCGTTTACGTGAACTGTCGTTCCTGAATGCCGGTGTACGTATTGTTCTGAAAGATGAGCGTATTAACCTGGAACATATCTATGACTATGAAGGTGGTCTGTCTGAGTTCGTGAAATATATTAACGAAGGCAAAAACCATCTGAATGATATTTTCCATTTTACCGTGCAGGCAGAAAATGGCATTGGAGTTGAAGTTGCGTTGCAATGGAATGATTCTTATCAGGAAAATGTACGCTGCTTTACCAACAATATTCCGCAAAAAGATGGCGGTACCCATTTAGCCGGTTTCCGTGCCGCGTTGACCCGTGGTTTAAACAGCTACATGGAAAACGAAAACCTGCTCAAAAAAGAGAAAGTGGTGGTTTCCGGGGATGACGCACGTGAAGGTTTGACCGCAATTATTTCGGTGAAAGTGCCTGATCCAAAATTCTCTTCACAGACCAAAGAAAAACTGGTGTCGAGTGAGGTAAAACCTGCAGTCGAGCAGGCCATGAATAAATCCTTCTCGGAATATTTACTGGAAAACCCGCAAGCGGCCAAATCGATTGCCGGCAAGATTATTGATGCAGCGCGTGCCCGTGATGCAGCGCGTAAAGCACGTGAAATGACCCGTCGTAAGAGCGCGCTGGATATTGCCGGTTTACCGGGTAAACTGGCCGATTGTCAGGAAAAAGATCCAGCTTTATCTGAACTGTATCTGGTCGAGGGTGACTCTGCGGGTGGTTCAGCCAAGCAAGGCCGTAACCGTAAAATGCAGGCGATTTTACCGCTAAAAGGTAAGATCCTGAACGTGGAACGTGCCCGTTTTGACAAGATGATTTCATCGGCAGAAGTCGGCACCTTGATTACTGCACTGGGCTGCGGAATTGGCCGTGAAGAATATAACCCGGACAAGCTGCGTTATCACAAAATCATTATCATGACCGATGCCGACGTCGATGGTTCGCACATCCGTACCTTGCTGCTGACGTTCTTCTTTCGTCAAATGCCGGAGCTGGTGGAACGTGGTCATATCTATATTGCCCAGCCACCGCTGTACAAGCTGAAAAAAGGTAAGCAGGAACAGTACATTAAAGACAATGAAGCACTGGAAACCTATCTGATTTCCAATGCCATTGATGAACTGGCCCTGCATGTCAGCGCAGATGCACCGGCGATTCGTGGTGAAGCACTGGCTTCGGTGATTGCCGATTATCAGACCTCGCAAAAGAGCCTGAGCCGTTTAACCTTGCGTTATCCAGCCAGCCTGTTAGATGGTTTGCTGGCGCAAGAGGCGTTCAAGCTGGATCAGGCGCATGATCTGGATTATGTACAGGCTTGGGGTGAGCAGCTGTGTGCCTATATCGCGGCCACTCAAAGCAGTTTACGTCCTGAACTCAGCATCGAAACCTTTGACAAAGAAGATGCGGAAGGACAGAAGTCTGCGATTTACTGGCCACGTATTACCATTTATGTGCATAACCTGCCACATGCCTATTTGCTGGATGCCGGTTTACTCGGTTCGGGTGAGTACGCACGTTTGCTGAAGAACTCGAAGAGCTGGTTTAGCCTGATTGAAGAAGGCGCGTACTTGCAAAAAGGCGAGCGCAAGATTCAGGTCAACAGCTTCCATCAGGTCTGGCAGCATATTCTGCAGGACTCACGCCGCGGCATGATGATCCAGCGTTATAAAGGTCTGGGTGAAATGAATGCCGAGCAGCTTTGGGAAACCACCATGGACCCGGAAAACCGTCATATGCTGCAGGTGACCATTGAAGATGCGATTGAAGCAGATCGGATGTTCTCATGTTTAATGGGCGATGATGTGGAACCACGTCGTGCTTTTATTGAAGAGAACGCCCTGAATGCCGATATTGATGCCTAAGGGCATGATTTAAAAAAAGCGCCTGCGGGCGCTTTTTTGTTGGCGCGATGGATTAGGGCGTGAGAATAATTTTGCGGCAATCCTGTTCGCGTTGATCAAAAATACGATAGCCCTCGGCAGCATCGGCCAGTTTCATACGGTGGGTAATAATCACTTCGGGGGACAGGTCGCCATTTTCAATCCGTTCCAGTAATTCGGGCAGGTACCGATGCACATGGGTCTGGCCCATCTTGAAGGTCAGGCCTTTATCAAAGGCATCACCGAACAGGAAACCGTGAATTGGACCGGCATAGACGCCCGGCACACTGACCACGCCGCCACGGCGCACTGCGGCAATACACTGGCGCAGGGCAAAGCCGCTGGAGCCTTCCAGTTTCAGGTTGGTCATCACGGTTTCAATCATGCTGCCTTTGGCTTCAAAACCAATTGCATCAATGACCGCATCGACACCCCGATGGCCGGGAGTATTGTCAATAATAAACTCGGCCGCATCCATTTCATCAAAATTGACTGGAATCGCGCCATAGGTTTCATGGGCAAACTGCAGCCGGTAATGGTGATGATCGACCATAAAAATCTGTTCAGCGCCAAGCATCCGTGCACAGGCCGCTGACAGTAATCCCACGGGTCCGGCACCATAAATGGCTACACTGGAGCCTTTGCCAATTTGTGCATTGGTCACCGCCTGCCATGCGGTTGGCAGAATATCGGTCAGGAATAGCACTTTTTCATCTGGCAGTGAACCGGGAACTTTAAAAGGACCGATATTGCCTTTGGGGATTCGCACATAATCGGCCTGTCCACCCGGCACGCCGCCATAAAGATGACTGTAGCCAAACAGCGCTGCACCCGGTGGAATCTGTTTTTTATTCAGAATGGCGCCGCGGCCCGTATTGGTATTTTCACAGGAGGCAGTCAGCTCATGTTCACAGAAAAAGCAGTGACCACAAGCAATCACAAAGGGAATAATCACCCGGTCGCCTTTTTTTACTGCCGTGACCTCGGGGCCGACTTCTTCGACCACGCCCATAAATTCATGGCCAAAAATATCGCCGTGTTCTGTGGCCGGAATTTTACCGCGATATAAATGCAGATCTGAGCCACAAATGGCAGTAGCGGTGACGCGAAGGATGACATCATCCGGTTCCTGAATAATTGGGTCAGGCACCGATTCAACTCTTACATCTCGGGTTCCATGATAGGTTAAGGCACGCATAGAATTTCCTCTCTTGGCTAGCAGAAGGCCAGACCCGCGCATTGAGCCGGCCACATTTCTTCATGATGAGATGCGCGGCTGTAAATTTATGTATAAAAAAACCGGCCAAGCTGTGTGCAAGAGGGCTTTATATTGCAGTTCAGTAAGTGCAATCAGAGCTAAAACGGAGAGGAAAACAGCTATTGGTGAGCATCCTCCTTGATCTTTTTAAAGAAAACAGACGGGCTAAAAAGAGGAGTGATCATAAAGTGGAAATAAAAAAGATAGCCACTGGGGCTATCTTGAGGGGAAGGTTTCGGAAGAAACGGGATTAACTGTTCTGGAATGATTGTTCCAGGGTTTCCAGTTCCATCATCAGTTCCAGCATGGTTTCTTCGGCCTGTTCCAGCGTGGCTTTTAAGCTGGTCTGTTCATTCATCAGCTTGAGCAGATCTTCTTTACGCGAAGCTTCATACAGGCTGCTGTCAGCCAGCTGTTCTTCAATACTGGCCAGACGGGGCTGGATTTTTTCAATCTGGCTTTCACATTGTTCAATTTTTTTCCGCAGCGGACGGGTTTCTTCACGGCGCTGCGCCGCCAGTTTGCGCTGTGCTTCTTTATCAACTTTGGCCGGTGCGGCAGTCTTGTTGGTACTTGCGCTGGCCTGTGCCAATGCGGTTTGGGCATTGATCTGCTGCTGACGGGCCTCACGTAACCATTTGGCATAATCCTGCAAATCACCGGAAAATTCAGTACAGCGTCCGGCATGCACCAACAGCAGGTCATCACAGACACTGGCGATTAGCTGACGTTCGTGCGATACCAGTACCACTGCGCCTTCAAAGTCCTGTAAGGCCATGCTCAGGGCATGACGCATGTCTAAATCCAGATGGTTGGTCGGTTCATCCAGAATCAGTACATTCGGGCGCTGCCAGACAATCAGGGCCAAGGCCAGACGGGCGCGTTCACCGCCGGAGAAGCTTTCGCACGGCGTATCCATACGTTCGCCGCTAAAACCAAAACTGCCGAGGAACGAACGTAGGGTGGCTTCACTGATCTGTTTGTCGGCCAGACGTGACAATTGCAGCATCGGGCTGGCCTGCGCATCCAGTGCATCCATCTGATGCTGGGCAAAGTAACCAATATTCAGCAGTTCAGAGGCTTTGCGCTGGCCATTTAAAAGCGCTAAATCACCAACCAGTGATTTAATTAGAGTAGATTTGCCGGCGCCGTTCATGCCCAGCAGGCCAATACGCGAGCTTGGGGTAATCTGCAGACTGATTTTGCTGGCAATACTTTTGCCCGGATAGCCAATTTCTGCCTGATCCAGAGTCAGTAAGGGTGAACTCATTTTGGTGGGTTCACGGAAACTGAAGGTAAACGGGGTATCGACATGCGCCGGTGCCAGCAACTGCATTTTTTCCAGCTGTTTAATCCGGCTTTGCGCCTGACGCGCCTTGGTGGCTTTGGCTTTAAAACGGTCAATAAATTTTTGCAGATGTGCGCGGGCTTCAACCTGCTTTTCAAAGGCCTGTTGCTGCTGGGCCAGACGTTCGCTGCGGGTCACTTCAAAGGTCGAGTAATTGCCGGTATATAAGGTCAGTTCCTGATTTTCAATATGCAGGATATGATCGGTCACTGCATCGAGAAAATCGCGGTCATGTGAAATCAGGATTAAAGTGCCTTCATAGGCATTGAGCCAGTCTTCAAGCCATAAAATGGCATCCAGATCCAAGTGGTTGGTTGGCTCATCCAGAAGTAGTAAGTCGGAGCGGCTCATCAGGGTGCGTGCCAGATTTAAACGCATGCGCCATCCACCGGAGAAACTGGAGACATCCAGACGTAGCTGATGTTCCATAAAACCTAAACCAGCCATCAGCTGGGCGGCTTTAGATGGGGCAGAATAGCCATGAATTTCATCAAAACGGCCATGTAATTGTGCCAGTTCGCTGTTACTGAGCTGTTCAGGTTGTGCCAGCTGTTTCTGAATCTGCCAATATTCTTCATCGCCCGATAACACAAAATCCAGCGCCGGCATATCTAGGGCTTTGACTTCCTGGGCCATGTGCGCAACGGTCCAGCCCGATGGACGGGTCAGGCTGCCTTCATCTGCCCCCAGTTCTCCCAATAAGGCGGCAAATAAGGTCGATTTGCCGGCGCCATTGACTCCGGTGAGGCCAACTTTCCAACCCGGATGGATCTGCATGGACGCTTTTTGAAATAAGACACGACCACCACGGCGTAAAGAGACTTGGTCAAATTGAATCATTGGACTCACTAAACTCAGGAACAGAATGCGCCTATTCTAAAGGATGCGCTCTGGAAAACAAAAAGCTGGCGCAGTTTATTTCAGGTGCTACAGCAACACATCGAAAAAAATAATGAAAAAGCGGGCGCCGTGTCATCTATCGGAAAGCGGCTATGCAGGTTTTTTTTATAAAACCAAGCCCGATATATTAAAATTTCTGATAAAAAACAAAAACAAATGTACGGTGACAAAAATGAAAAACGGAGTTTTGTTGTTGTCGACACTGGCCTTGTGTGGCGTCAGTGGCCTGGCTCAGGCCAATCTGCAGGTCTGTGTTTTTGATCTGTTGGGACGGGCCGGAGAATCCTATAAATTGCTGGAAGAATGGGCCTTGGCCAGCAAGCGCTGGGGCAGCAATGTCAGTCTGAAAGCCTATCAGGATGAAGCCCAGGTCGAGCGCGATTTTAAGGCGGGCAAGTGTGATGGTGCCTATATGACCTCAATGCGGGCGCGGCAATACAATAAATTTGCCGGTTCGATTGATGCACTGGGCGGTGTGCCAAGTAATAGCATTGCCCAGAAAGCCATTAGTTATGTGCTGGACCGGCGCAATAACCGCCGTCTGGTGACCCGGATTGGCCAGGAAACCTTTGAAGTGGCTGGCATCGGCCAGATTGGCTCGGCCTATATTTTTGTTAAAGATCGGGCCATGAACTCGGTTGAGCACATCAAAAACCGGAAATTTGCGATTCTGCATTATGATCCGGCACAAAAAATGATGGTGGAGCGGGTCGGTGGTATTGCAGTCGATTCCGATATTTCCAATTTTGTACGCAAGTTTAATCAGGGCGAGGTTGATATTGTGGCCGCACCGGCCTATGCCTTTAAACCGCTGGAAATTGAAAAAGGTTTGGGCACACGCGGTGCCATGATTGATTTTCCGGTGGTCAATGTCACGGCGGACCTGATTATCCGGCCAGAAAAATTCGCAGATGGTTTTGCAGTGCAGTCCCGGCGCTGGTTTGTCCAGCAGATTCCGAAAAACTTTGCCATGGTGAAACGTCTGGAAGCGGAAATTCCAAATAAATACCGCACCCGACTCAGCAAGGAAGATCAGGACAAATACCAGAAACTGCTACGTGATGGCCGCATCGAACTGACTGAAAAAGGCATTTATGATGGCTCGATGATGCGGGTACTGAAACGGGCACGTTGTACGGTAGAACGCACCAATTTTGAATGTTCACTTGGCGGTGAATAGAGAAAATGGTTATAAGTTTGTAAAAAAGTGGCCACGATGTGTAAATTTTCGCCGCGCTACCTGAAATTTTTAAGCCATTGAAAATGCTGCTGATCTCTGCAATTTGTGGGTTTGAGATCAGCAGCTGTATAAATTGAATTGGTCACGATTTAAAAATATTTGGAGTAAAAGCTCTATTTTTTTAAAAACAAGTTGCTTAATATTCAGCAAGTGTATGGACACTCTTGATGAAAGACGATTCTGTAAGGACAAATACAATGAAAAAAACAATTCTCGCGCTTTCTGCGCTGGCTACTTTGGGTATGGCCAGCAATGCTCAGGCAGCCAAGGTCGATGTATGTATCTTCGATTTACTCGGCAAATCTGGTGAATCTTATCAAATGGCCCAGGAATGGGCGCTGGCCGCGAAAGGCTGGGGCGCAGACATCAACCTGATTCCCCGTCAGGATGAAGCCGTGGCCGATAATGACTTTAAAGCTGGCAAATGTGATGCGGTTTTCCTGACTGCGATGCGTGCCCGTCAGTACAATAAATTTGCCGGTTCAATTGATGCGCTGGGCGGTGTGCCCAGCAATGCCATTGCCCAACGTGCGATTACTTTTGCCCTGGACAAACGTAATGCCGGCAAAATGGTCACCAATCTGGGGGGTAAAAAATATGAAGTGGCGGGAATTGCACCTTTAGGTTCGGCCTTTATTTTCGTCCGTGACAAGAATATTGATTCGATTGAAAAAGCTGCCGGCAAGAAATTTGCGGTACTGGGCTATGACGATGCACAAAAAATTATGGTGCAACGTGTCGGTGCTCAGGCGGTAATCTCCGATGTGTCTAACTTTGTGGCGAAATTTAATAATGGCCAGGTCGATATGGTTGGTGCGCCAGCCTATGCCTATAAGCCGCTGGAAATCTATAAAGGCTTGGGCAGCAAAGGCGCCATGTTTAATTTCCCGGTACTGCATGTGACGGCTGATTTAGTAATTAGTCCGGAGAAATTCCCGGCTGGTTTTGGCCAGAAATCGCGTGACTGGTTCTCGAAAAATCTGCCAAAAAGTTTGGGCATGATTAAACGTCTGGAAGCAGGCATTCCAGCCAAATACAAAATGAACCTGAGCGCGGAAGAGAAAACCAAATACCAGAAACTGTTACGTGAAGGGCGGATGGATATGACCAAGCGCGGTATTTATGATGCGTCGATGATGAGCGTACTCAAACGTGCCCGCTGTTCTGTCGATAAAGCCAACTTCGAGTGTTCACTGGGCGGTGAATAAGCTTCATTTTTAAGGAAAAACAACCCGGCATCTGTGCCGGGTTGTTGCATCTGGAACCTTGTCACTTGGGCCATTGCAGTTCAGATCAAATCACGTAAGCTAATCAAAAATAATAGTTTCATCTTTGCCCAAGCCTAAAAAATAGAGATGAGTTGTTTCATCAAAGGCATACAGACAGGAGGAGCAGGAGAGCGTGATCTCCAAGGGTAAAAAGAACAAGGATGGATGCGCTAAAATAGCTTTTTAAAACATTAAACACGATTCAGTACAACTGAAAACAACAAGAACAGCGATAAAGGAAAGATCAATGAAATATTATGCTCAAGGCATCGCACTGGCTGCAGTGATGGGACTCGGTGCGACTGCAGCACAGGCCAAGCAGACAGTGTGTGTCTTTGATTTAGTGGGAAAAAGTGGTGATGTGTATGCGCTGATGCTGGACTATCAGCTGGCGGCCAAAGCCTGGGGCGCCGATATTGAACTGCGCGTCGGGCAGAATGAAGCGGTAATTGCCGAAGATTTTAAAGCCGGTAAATGTGACGGGATTAGTGTCACCGGTATGCGCGGGCGTCAATTTAACAGCTTTACCGGTTCTCTGGATGCGATTGGTGCAATTCCCGATTTAAATCTGGCGGTCAAAGTCATGCAGGGACTGGCCAGTCCGAAATTTTCCCGCTTCATGACTCAGGGCCAGTATGAAGTGGCTGGTGTAGTGCCTGTTGGTGATGCCTTTTTAATGGTCAATGACCGCAGTATTAATACCGTGGCCAAAGCTGCCGGTAAAAAAATTGCGGTCCTGGATTATGACCAGGCACAAAAAATTATGGTGCAGCAGATTGGCGCGCAGGCAGTCAGTTCAGATGTCACCAACTTCGGCAGTAAATTCAATAACGGTCAGGTCGATATTATTGGTGCGCCGGCCGCCGTGTTTAAGCCACTGGAGCTGCATAAGGGCTTGGGCAGTAAAGGCGCGATTGTGAATTATCCGATTTTACAGGTGACTGGCAATATTATTATTCGCCCGAACAAGTTCCCGGCCGGTTTTGGCCAGAAATCACGGGAATGGGTCAAAGGTCAATTGCCACGTGCCTTTAACATCTTGGGTAAAATGAAAGCCGATATTCCGCAAAAATACTGGATGAATATTCCGGCAGCCGACAAACCGGGCTATCAGAAGATGATGCGTGAGGCGCGGATTGACCTGACCAAACGTGGCATTTATGACAAACGCATGATGAAGCTGCTGTGGCAATTCCGCTGTAAGCAGGATCCGAAAAACTTCGAATGCGGCCTGCAGGATGAGAATTACAAACAATCTTGATAAAATTAGTCTGAATTGACTTTGAATTGAACATGACTGACCATATATTGGGTATGTTATACTTGATATGTGGTCTTTTCTGTTAAAAGACATTTGAATCGAACGAGGAATCCGACATGAATGCCCAAGCCCTTGTGCTGACTGACAATGCTGCGAACAAAGTACGCCAATTGCGTGACAGTGAAGGCAACCAAGATTTAATGTTACGCGTTTATGTGACCGGTGGTGGTTGTTCGGGCTTCTCTTACGGTTTTAACTTTGCTGAAAGCATGAATGAAGATGATGCTGAATTCGTGAATGGTGACGTAAAAATGCTGGTCGATTCACTTAGCTATCAATATCTGGTCGGTTCAGTGGTGGACTATTTAGAAGGTCTGGAAGGTTCACGTTTTGTGGTTCAAAATCCGAATGCCACGACTACGTGTGGCTGTGGTTCTTCTTTCTCGATTTAAGCAGAATTTTAAAATACTCAGCCCTCTATTTTGAGGGCTTTTTTAATATCTTTTTTAATATAAAGAGATTGGCCTAGACTGCGGTCAATGTTCCTAAAATCCGGTAGCCTTTGGCCCCAGTCACAGCCGGGAAATTGCCACTTTGCTGGTTCAGAAAACGCATCGCCAACCAGGCAAAAGCAGTGGCTTCCACCCAGGTCGGGTTAATACCTAAATCCGCCGTGGTCTGTACACTCCACTCATGTTTGCGTAAGCGCCAGCGCAGCTGTTCCAGTAAATAGGAATTATAGGCACCGCCCCCACAAACATAGACTTCACCGGTGTCCATGCCCGAGCGGTAAATGGCTTTTTTAATCGCGCGGGTGGTCAGTTTTAACAAGGTGGCCTGTACATTTTCCGGGGTATCTTCCAGTTCCTGATAGGCCAGGTCATTGCGCCAGTCGGCAATCTGTTCATCCAGCCATTCCAGGTTAAAATCTTCACGGCCGGTGCTTTTTGGCGGCTCTTTGGAAAAATATTCATGTGCCTGTAGCCGGTCCAGCAGACTGCGAATTGGCTGTCCATAAGCCGCCCAGTTGCCGTTTTCATCATAAGGCTGGCCGGTGTAGCGTTCACACCAGGCATCCATCAGGATATTGGCCGGGCCGGTATCAAAACCATAGACTTTTTCCGGCTGTCCGGCAGGCAACATGCTGACATTGGCAATCCCGCCCAAATTCAGAATCACCCGGTGGATGCTGTCATGCTGGAACACGTCCTGATGAAAAGCTGGTACCAACGGAGCACCTTGTCCACCGGCAGCCATATCACGCCGGCGGAAATCCGAGACCACCGGCAGCTGGGTTATTTCGGTAATAATATTTGGATCACCAATTTGCAGGGTAAAGCCATGTTCAGGCCGGTGGCGGATGGTCTGGCCATGTGAACCAATGGCACGAATCTGGCTGCGATCAAGCTGGTGTTCTTCAATCAGGCGGTTAATGCCATGTCCAATCATTTGCGCCAGCGCCACATCGGCTTTGCCCATCCGGTCAATTTCATTGTCATCCGGCAGGGTCAGGGCCATCAGTTCATCGCGTAAATCGGGATCGAAGCTCAGGGTCAGGGTGGCATGAAGCTGTAAAGGATCAAAAGAAGCAGCAACAATATCGACACCATCCATACTTGTGCCGGTCATTACCCCAATATAGATCGCTGTCATGGTTATTCTTAAGCCTGCAATGTGCTGAAAAAGTGTTAGTATATCGCACAAATTGAATAACTGATGTGTTTGGGTTTTGTGATGTCAAATTTCTTGCCAGCTGAAGAACAACTTGCTCTCATCCAACGAGGTACGCATGAAATTATTTCTGAAGAAGATCTTCTAAAGAAATTAAAAGAGAACCGTCCTTTAAAAATTAAAGCGGGCTTTGACCCGACTGCACCTGACCTGCATTTGGGTCATACGGTTTTAATTAACAAGCTGAAAGTGTTCCAGGATTTGGGGCACGAGGTCTTCTTCCTGATTGGTGACTATACTGCCATGATTGGTGACCCGACCGGTAAGAGCGCGACCCGTCCGCCGTTGTCACGCGAGCAGGTACTGGAAAACGCCAAAACCTATCAGGAACAGGTGTTCAAGATTCTTGATCCAAACAAAACCAAAGTGGTGTTTAACTCGGAATGGTTTGCTAGTAAAACAGCGGCCGATTTAATTCAACTGGCCTCACAGCAAACTGTGGCGCGTATGCTGGAGCGTGATGACTTCACCAAGCGTTATAACAACCAACAACCGATCGCGATTCACGAATTTTTGTATCCATTGGTACAAGGTTATGACTCGGTGGCCTTACAAGCCGATGTGGAGTTAGGTGGTACAGACCAGACCTTTAACTTGTTGATGGGACGTACCTTACAAGGCCGTTATAACCAGGAAGCACAGGTGTGTATTACCGTGCCAATTCTGGAAGGTTTAGATGGCGTCAACAAGATGTCGAAATCATTAGGCAACTATATTGGTGTATTTGATGCCCCAGGCGCGATGTATCAAAAAGTGCTGTCTATGCCGGATTCACTGATTGAGCGTTATTTTGACCTGCTCAGCTTCAAGTCTGTGGCAGAAATCCAGCAATTACTGAAAGAAGTGGCTGAAGGTCGTAATCCGCAGGATGTGAAAAAGATTCTGGCGCTGGAACTGGTCGAGCGTTTCCACGGTGCGGAAGCTGCAGCCAATGCGCATAAAGGTGCCGGTAACCTGATTACCGAAGGTGAATTGCCAGAAGGTACACCAGAAGTGACCATTTCACGTGGCGAATATGGCGGCGAGATTTTCATTGCTTCTATTTTACGTGCAGCAGGTTTAACCAAAAACGCGGCACAAGCCAAAGATGCTGTCGGTCGTGGTGCAGTGAAAGTTGATTGGCAACCAGTCGATGCCTCATTCTCGGTCAAAGAAAACGTGACCTTGATTGTACAGGCCAGTAAAAAGGCCATTGCCAAAGTCACCTTTACCGACTAAAAACGCAGTTAAGTATTTGAATTAAAAAGCAGGCTTCGGTCTGCTTTTTTTATTCCCTTTAGCCGTAAAACCTCGCCCTTCAGGGCGGGGATATAAGGCTGCAATCCGCTAGTCCCCCTTGTGGGGATTAGCTAGGATTGCTAATGCGGTGTTTGCTGTTGTTGGATATATTGTTTAATAATCCCAATGGGAGCACCTCCACACGATGCAGCGAAATAACTAGGCGACCACAAAGCATTCCCCCATAATTTGTTTTTAATTTCAGGGTGTTTAGTTCTTAAAATACGACTAGATGCACCTTTTAGGCTGTTAACCAAGCTAGAAATAGCTACTTTTGGTGGATAGTTCACAAGTAAATGAACATGATCATGCTCACCCTCAAATTCTACCAACTTAGCTTCAAAGTCTAAGCAAATGCGCTTGAATACTTCATTCATAGTTTCGAGCATAGCTTTGGTAAAAACATCTCTACGATATTTAGCCACAAAGACTAAATGAACGTGCATATTAAAAACACAGTGACGACCTGTTCTAATCTCTTGACTATTATCCATAGACCAAATATATTTTAGTGATGAAGACACTTAAATTACGCATAAAAGACAAACATTGCAAGGTGCTAGACCAATTGGCATCTGAAGTTAATTTTGTCTGGAACTATGTCAATGATTTGTGTTTTAAACACTTGCAAAGAAAACAACAATTCTTTTCAGCTTACGATATTGCTAAATACACGAAAGGTACATCAAAAGAGTGTAATTTGCACAGCCAAACCATACAGGCAGTTGCGGAAGAATTAGTTACTCGAAGAAAGCAATTTAAAAAAGCCAAGCTAAAATGGCGTGTCAGTAACAAAAAAAACGCTAGACGTTCTCTCGGTTGGATTCCATTTAAAAAAGTGGCGGTGAAATATGCCGATGGGTATGTCCAATACGGCAAGCATCAATTCAAGCTATGGGACAGTTACGGACTAAGTAAATACAATGTTAAAACAGGCTCGTTTGTCGAGGATAGCCGAGGGCGTTGGTATGTATGTCTTGTGGTTGATTCAATTAAAACAGAGAAAACCACCGCTAAAACCTCAATTGGCATTGATCTAGGACTCAAAGACCTTGCGACTTGCTCAGATGGTGTAAAGTTCAAAGCCCCTAAAATCTATCGTCAATATGAACAAAAACTTGGTATTGCTCAAAGAGCAAGAAATAAAAAACGTGTCAAAGCGATTCATGCCAAGATCAAAAATCTACGTCAAAATATGCTGCATCAATTCAGTCATAAACTGGTGAATGAACATGCAGCCATCTTCGTTGGTAATGTGAATGCCAAAGCATTGGCACAGACAAAATTAGCTAAGTCTGTACTCGATGCAGGTTGGACGACCTTAAGAACCATGCTCAAGTATAAATGCGAGAACGCAGGGGTATGGTATGAAGAAGTCAATGAAGCCTATACCACCCAAACTTGCTCGTGCTGCGGCTCACGCTCCAGTAGTCTGAAAGGTAGAGCAGGACTTGGAATAAGAGAATGGCAGTGTGTGGAGTGCGGTACATTCCACGATAGAGATATAAACTCAGCACTGAATATTCTTGCGCTCGGACATGGGCGTCTCGCAGGAGGAATCTCCGTCCTTTAGGTCGGAGAGGATGTCAAGATATTGCTTATAAGATATTTAAATATTTAAATTTAAAAAAACCTTATAAAAACAAGAATTAAATTTTTCCGATTGTCTTGATTTTGTCATATTTTATGTTTAAGATTTATCCGTCTAAATATGTGGTGTCTACATATCTAGAGGGTAAATTGCTATTTGATGACGTTTCATCCCCAAGAAGCGTGGAAATAGCCGAAAATAATAATGACAATAACATATGGATCCGTAAAAGATTCAACTCCGAGGGAGAGATTTTGGGAGAGATCTCTTTCTTTTTTTTATCCAAAATTTAGCCTTTGACCTGAAAAAAAGCGGTTTTTTGAGCAGCTGGAGCACTATCTGCCCCATGGTTGCCCGCTGCAAAAATCCGGCGTATAAATAAATCCGGATCATCATTTCCATATAAAAAATAAACTCGAGCCAGAGGGAGCGCATGTATTCCTATAATACCGATACTCATGATCAGCAGCTGGATGCCATTTTACGTTTCCTGTTTGAATATCAGCCGCAAAGTGAAAAGCAGTTTGCCTATCAACCGGTCAAGACACTGTTTGAGCAATTAGAGCTGTCGGCCATGTATCAGCTATTTGCCCTGATTCACGAGCAACTGCCGCGTAAAGCCAGACTGCTGTTTGCGGCCGAAGATTATCGCGGTAAACAGGCACTGGTCTTAGAGGTGATGCAGCATATTCGCGAACGGGTTTAACTATTGTCATGAAATCTTGATCGTTTTTTCATCTGCCTTACATGTTCAGGCCATAGACTCAATCAGACAATTCCAATTAAAACACTGAGTCTCAGGGTAATTGCCAGATGAATATATTGAATAAAAAAACCATATTATCAATAGCCTGTCTTTCTGTTTTCATGACAGCCTGCGGGGATAATGACCGTCAGACTACTGCACCGACACCAGTAGTCGAGGGCAAAGCAGTTGAACTGAATATTCTGCATATCAATGACCATCACTCCCATTTAGATGAAGAGCACTGGAACTTTAGCCTGGCACAAGGGGCTGAGGAAGAAAATTATAGCGTCAGCCGGGGCGGTTTTGCTCGTGTCGCCGGTTTAATCAACCGTCTGGCAGAGGAATATCCGAATGTGATCAAACTACACAGTGGGGATGCGATTACTGGCGATCTATACTTTAACCTTTCTGAAGGTAAGGCCGATGCAGATGCCATGAATACGGTCTGCTTTGACAGTTTTGTGCTGGGTAACCATGAATTTGATGCCAAAGATGCAGGCCTACAGAAATTTATTAACTATCTGGATGCCGGTAACTGTGCCACACCAACCCGTATTGTATCGGCCAATGTGAATTTTGGGCCATCTTCGCCGCTGTATCAGACCCAGCGCATTGAAAAGTCGTTTATATTTGAACGTGGCGGTGAAAAGTTTGCCATTATTGGCCTGACCATTGCCGACAAAACCAAGAATGCCTCTCAGCCGAACAGTGACACTACGTTTGCCAATGAAGTTGAAGCGGCTCAACAGGAAATTGATCGCCTGAAAGCTCAAGGCATCCACAAGATTATCCTGCAAACCCATACCGGTTTTGCCCTGGATCAGCAACTGGCTGCGGCTTTAACTGATGTTGATGTGATTGTCGGCGGTGATTCACATACCTTATTAGGTCCGGACAGTTTAGAGGCGGTCGGCCTGAGTCCGAGTGGTGCGTATCCGACCCAAGCGCGAAATAAAGATGGTGATCTGGTCTGTATTGCCCAGGCCTGGCAGTACAGCTATGTGGTGGGTGATTTAAAGGTCAAGTTCAATCCGCAAGGCCAGGTGGAACAGTGTAGTGGCACACCGCACATTTTAGTGGGCGATGACTTTAAGCGTGAAAATACCGAGAGCAAACAGTTTGAAGCCTTAAATGCAACCGAACAGGCGGCGCTGCTGGAGCGTTTTAAAGCGGCGAATATTCCGATGCAGGTGGTCAGCCCATATACCGCGACCTTAAATGTGCTGCTGCCATATCAACAACAGAAACAGAATTTTGCCAGCACGGTGGTGGCTCAGGCAACCGATAACCTGTGTTTACGCCGTGTACCGGGGACGCAGCGCGATACCAGCCGTTCTAGTCTGGGCGATATCTGTAACCAGAATCCGCATGTCATTGCTCATGGCGGCGATATTCAGCAGATGATTGCCGAAGCCTTCTTGCAACAAGGTAAAGTGTACTTTGATGCTGATCTGTCATTCCAGAATGGTGGTGGGGTGCGTGTGGATGTCGCGGCAGGTCCAGTCACCGTAGAGAAAATCTATCAGGTACTGCCATTTAAAAATACACTGGTCCGTTTGGATATGACTGGTGCAGAAATTAAAGCCACGCTGGAAGATGCGATTAGCGGTGTGGTCGAGCAGAGAAATACTGGCAGTTATCCATATACTGGTGGTTTACGCTGGCAGGTAGATTTAACCCAGGCCAAAGGGCAGCGTATTAGCCAGCTGGAAGTGCGTAATACAAGCGGTAGTTATGAAGCACTGGTCTTGGATCGAACCTATAAAGTGGTGACTATCGACTTCCTGGCCAATGGACAGGACTACTATAGCAGCATGAAAGAGGTGACAGGCGAGCGCCGTATGGACGTGGGCCTTGATTATGCCGAAGCGTTTTTACAATATGTGGAGCGTTTACCGGGAACAACCGGACAAAAAGCGCTCGGTAAATTGCCAACAGCGGATTACAGCACGCAGAAATTTACTGAATAAGATAAAAAGAAAGACAGCAAAAAATCCCGTTCGCGGGATTTTTTCTTTTGAATTGTGCAAAAAATAAGTGAAAAACCGGTTTTTTTAGCTGTTTCGTAGAAAAAAGATACATACGTGAAAAATAAAGTGAATTGGGGCTTGCAATGATTCTGAAATCCTCTAGAATGCACCCCATACCGACGAGATACACGGAGATGAACGAAGCGGATCGCTGAGTTATCAAGTGTTTTGAGTCCAGCTTCTGGCACTGACGAGGTGTTGGAAAGATCATTAAGAGATTATGAAGAACAACTTGTGTGGATTTTTACTGGTTGATTAATCGAATATATTTTCATTAATTGATTGGTTTAAATTACTCGAAGTTTATTTGAGCGAATTTAAGTCAGTAATTGATGAGCCAGATTTGGTCACTTCGAATAAAGTGACAAAATGATTTTAACTGAAGAGTTTGATCATGGCTCAGATTGAACGCTGGCGGCAGGCTTAACACATGCAAGTCGAGCGGAGCGAGGGT
>NZ_VPBA01000026.1:0-52893 GCF_013418945.1 Acinetobacter sp. YH12112
CCCATCATCATTTTTATTTGATAAATAATTTTGAACAACTTCAAGTTTAAACTGTTGAGAATATTTAGCCATAGAAAAGCACCCTTCAAATTGGACTAAGAGTGTCCAACTTTCGGGGTGCAGATCATCATGCGGCTTTTTTATGCAGATTGAGATCTGTTGAGATCAACACGCGGCTTAAGCCAGGAACGTTTTGATCATTTTCACCAGACGTTCAACCAGCTGATCGGCCTGTTCCTGGCTAATGTTCAAGGTTGGCAGTAAACGCACCACGGAGCCGGCGGTCACATTGACAATCAGTTTGTATTCATCACGGGCAATATCCACCAGTTCTGCGCAGGCTTTAGGTAATTCAATCCCGATCATCAGGCCAAAACCACGCACGCTAACATTCTGGTCAGCCAGCTGGTTGCGTAGCTGCTCAACAATATAGCTACCCATTTTTGCGGCATTCTCGACCAGATTTTCTTTCTGGATAATATCAATCACGGTGTAGACCACACGTGACCCCAGGGCAGTACCACTGTAGGTTGAACCATGGTTACCGGCAGTGAGTACACCCACACCGCGACCTTGGGTCATCACTGCACCAATCGGGAAGCCATTGCCCAGGCCTTTGGCAGTGGTTAAGACATCTGGCACAATATTGGTGTGCTGATAGGCAAAATATTTACCGGTACGGCCGTTACCAGTTTGCACTTCATCCAGCATCATCAGCCAGTTGTGCTGGTTACAGATGCGGCGGATATCTTCTAGGTAGTTAAAGCCTTGAGGCGCGGTATTAACACCGCCTTCGCCCTGAATTGGCTCAACCAGAATCGCGACGATGTCCGGATACTGAATGGCGGCTTCTTCAATGGCTTCAACATCACCAAACGGTACACGGATAAAACCTTCTACCAGCGGTGCAAAACCTTCCTGGACTTTTTTATTGCCGGTGGCAGATAGGGTTGCCAGGGTACGGCCGTGGAACGACTGATCGGCGACAATAATTTTCGGATTGGCAATGCCTTGTAAATAACCAAATTTACGTGCAATTTTAATGGCACCTTCATTCGATTCTGCACCACTGTTAGAGAAGAAGACTTCTTCCATACCAGCGACTTCTGCCAGTTTTTGTGCAGCGGCAGTTTGCCAAGGCACTTCAAACAGGTTGCTGGTATGAATCAGGGTCGCGGCCTGATCCGCGATGGCAGCAGCAATTTCCGGATGAGCATGACCTAAACCACAGACTGCAATACCGGTCAGGGCATCCAGATATTCGGTGCCATCTTCAGTGTACAGATAAGCGCCTCGGCCGCGGACAAAGCTGATCGGCTGACGGCCGAAGACGGGCATCAAATGAGACGGTTGATCAGTTTGCACAGGGGCAAGGGTAACGTTGTTCATGACTAACTCTTATCTGTAAGAAAGAAAGGAAAAAACTTATATAAGCAAAATCTGCCCCCGATTGAAAGTGTAAATGTAAATAAAAATGGAAATATTGCTTTAAGCATACTGTTTTGCTGTGTTTTCGGTATAATGCAAAACAGATTAGTTGAGGATTTATCAATGACTGAACAAGCACGCGATACCGAAGCGTTAATTCGTGACCAAATTGCTAAACATGCAGTTCTTCTTTACATGAAAGGCACACCGCAATTCCCACAATGTGGTTTCTCAGCTCGTGCAGTAGAAGCGCTCAGTCAAATTGGTCGTCCATTTGCCTATGTGAATATTCTTGAAAACCAGGATATTCGTGCAACTTTGCCGAAAATTGCCAACTGGCCAACTTTCCCGCAATTGTGGATCAATGGCGAGTTAATTGGCGGTAGCGATATTATGCTGGATATGTTCCAAAAAGGTGAGTTACAGCCTTTGGTTGAACAGTACAGCCCAGCGCCTGAAGCTTAATTCAGTCGTATAAAAAAAGCGCCTTTCGGCGCTTTTTTGCTTTTTTAGACCGGCCATTATGAGCCAGTCTGGTTACGGGCATCTTCTATCGGAATAGCCTCAATTGCTGCTTCAGCCGGTTGATCTTTTTTCTTGGCCTTTTTTTCTTTCTTAGCTTTTTTCTTTTTCTTCGGCTCTTCCTCTTCAATTTCTGCGCCATCTTCAATGGCTTGCCAGTATTCCAGTTGCGCCATCACCATGTCATAAATCGAGCCTTTGCTATAACGGCCTTTTTTGTCCAGTTTTCCGACCGGACGCGCCATCAGAATTTCCAGTGCCTGATCAATCACATCAATGGCATGAATATGGAATTCGCCTTTTTGCACCGCTTCAATCACATCTTTACGCAGCATGAGATGCTGCATGTTTTGACGTGGAATAATCACGCCCTGCTTGCCGGTCAGGCCCTGTAATTTACAGGCATCATAGAAACCTTCAATTTTGGCATTGACGCCGCCAACAGGTTGTACCTGACCCAGCTGGTTCATGGAGCCGGTAATGGCCCAGGACTGATCAATCGGTAACTGGCTGATTGCTGAAATCAGGGCAGACAGTTCCGCAACGGTGGCGCTATCACCATCGACCTGACCATAGCTCTGCTCAAAGGCCAGTGCGGCAGAGAAGTGTAGAATCTGTTCGCGGCCAAAATGGGCTTTCAGGAAGCTGGACATTAACAGCACGCCTTTGGCATGCAGCGAGCCACCCAATTCAACACTGCGTTCAATATCCAGAATATCGCCGCCGCCCTGATAGACCGATGCCGTCAGGCGTGAAGGCAGACCAAACTCGACATCGGCATAATGAATCACGGACAGGGCATTGATCTGACCCAGACGATGACCTTTGGTTTCAATCAGCTGGGTGCCGCGTGACAGGTCTTGCCAGTACAGTTCACGTAAATAGCCTAAGCGATATTTGCGATGATCCAGCGCCATGTTGATATGTTCTTCTGACACCATTTTTTTGCCGGCTTGTACGGCATGATGATGTGATTCCCGAATCAGATCACCCAGCGTTAGCGCATGTAAGGACAACGAGCTTTGGTCCTCGGCCAGACGACTCGAGTCGGTTAACAGCGCGGCCAGGGCAGAGCGGTCAAAGGGCAGCAGTTTATCGGCCTGAACATAATCGGCAATCAGCTGCATATAAGCCTGCTCATTGGTGTCATTACGTTGTAATGTATCGGTGAAGTCGGCACGGATTTTAAAGACGCTGCCCAGCTCCGGTTCGACTTCCAGAATTTCATAATAGATTTCCGGCTCGGCCAGTAGAATGACCTTTAAGGTCAGGGGAATTGATTCCGGTTCAATCGAAATACTGCCGGTTAAAGTCAGCATATGTTCCAGTGAGGACAGTTTTAGCTGGCCCGATTTCAAGGCACGTTTCAGCCCTTGCCAGGCATAAGGCTGTTCCAGTAACTGTTCGGCTTCCAGAATTAAAAAACCGCCATTGGCACGATGTAAGGCACCGGAACGAATTAAGGTAAAGTCGGTGGTGATAGTGCCATTCTGGGTCATCTGTTCGACATGACCGAGCAGGTTGTAATGGGTCGGGAAATCTTCAAAGATTACCGGTGCACCCGAGTTCGGTTTATGCGTGACAACAATATTGGCCTGATAACGCGCTGGCACCCGGCTAAACACTGCCGGAGTGAAGTCATCTTCTTCCTGTTCCAGCACCATTTCAACATTGTTGATAATGTCTTCGGCATAGTATTTCAGATAGTCTTCAAGCCCTTGAACCTCTGAAAATTTATTCAGCAATAAATCAATCCGCGGCATCACCACCTGTTTGGCAATGTCACGATTCAGGACCTGAACCCGATCGCGGGCATCATCTTCCAGATCGCCCAGATGCAGACCCAGACGTTCCAGTTTTTTATCCATATAGCGCATATTGGCGGCAATTTCGGCGCGCTCTTTGCTACTTAAGGCATTGACATCTTCCTGGGTCATTTCCTGCAGCTGGTCATCTTTAAACTGCACCGGAATAAAGCAGTGCTCGTCATTGCGCGAGACCAGTTTTAAATCCAGCATTTCACCTTCTTTGGTCAGTTCAATGAGGGCCTGTTGCTGTTCATCACCGGTTTGCTGGCGAATCTGTTCAATGCGGTTGTGATAGGTTTCGGCGCTAAAACGGCGTTCCAGCTGTTTTAAAATGGTCTGCCAGCTCTGATGCAGCTGGGTCTGGAATTTCGGTGCCTGACCGGCCGGCAGTCGCAGGGCAATGGGCTGACGCGGGTTTTTAAAATTATTGACATACACCCAGTCATTTGGCGTGGCCATGGTTTTGGCATGTTGTTGCAGTAAACGCCGGATCATAGTGCGTTTACCCAGTCCTGCCGTACCGACCGCAAAAATGTTATAGCCCGAATACGGCAAGGCAATGCCGGCTTCTACTGAAGCGCGGGCGCGATCCTGACCCAGAAAATTATTTAAAGGTTTAATCCGTTTGGTGGAGGCCGGAATTTTGTCCAGATCGGGAATATGGGTCAGCTGTTCCGGAGTTAAGCGGGTGTTATTAAGTGTCGTTTGAATTTCGGCTTGTTCGAAGGCTGAGGTAAGAGTTTGTTCTGGTTGTAAAACTAATGTTTGTTGTTCGGTAATTGAAGCAGATAAAGAAGAGGTCATGTGCTCGTGTCTTTGCGTCACTGTGAAATCCAAAACGAAATTATTGCAATAGAGATTTAAGGTATACAGGTTTAATAGAAAATTTCAAGCCAGGCTGCTGCATTTCTCCAGAAAATCACAGGGCGTTTGCATAAATCAGGTTGAAACCAAATCCATTAAACGATTGAATAGCAACATTCAGTTTTTTGACAAAAATAATGTAATGACAACACAATCTACAGGATGGAAATCTGCCTTTACCGCCTTTTTAGATCGGCGTGCGCTGATCATGCTGTTTCTTGGCTTCTCGGCCGGTATTCCCATTCTTCTTATTTTTTCCAGTTTATCGTTATGGTTAGGTGAAGCCGGCATTAGCCGTAATGCTGTAACTTTCTTTAGCTGGGCGGCGCTGGGTTATTCATTTAAGTTTGTCTGGGCACCATTAATTGATGAGTTACCAGTGCCATATTTAACCCAAAAACTGGGCCGGCGCCGGGCCTGGCTTTTAATTGCCCAGGTCCTGATTATATGCGCCATCTGTATTATGGCCTTTTCAGATCCGGCCTTAGGGCAGACGCATCTCTACCAGATGGCGGTGGGTGCGGTGCTGCTCGGTTTTGCTGCGGCCACGCAAGATATTGTGATTGATGCCTATCGTATTGAGCTGGCTGAAACCCAGATGCAAACTGTATTGGCTTCGACCTATAACGCCGGTTATCGTATCGGGATGATTGTAGCTGGTGCGGGCGCTTTATTTCTGGCGGCGTATCTGGGCACGGCTAAAGGCAACTATATTTATGAGGCCTGGAAATACACCTATCTGGTGATGGCGGCGGTGATGCTGATCGGGATGTGTACCACGCTGGTGATTCGTGAGCCGGTGGTGGAGCGTGTCCGTAAAGAATATAAACGCAGCGATTATTATCGACTGGTGGTGGTGTTTTTTGTTGCCGTGATCAGTTTTGTGCTGAGTTATATCTATTCCGGTCAGGCGCTGGATGCGCTGAAAAACCAGCTCAGTATTCAGGATTCCTTCCTGCTGTTTACGCTGGAGGCGATTCGCTTTATTGGCTCGGGTGCGGTGGCTTTACTGGTCGGAACTGTGCTGGTCAAACTGGGTGCAGTCAATAAACAGATGGCTTTTGAAACCTGGGTGCATCCGGTCGCGGATTTCTTTAAGCGCTATGGTTTAAAGCTGGCTTTGGTGTTATTGCTGCTGATCGGGTTTTATCGCGTCTCCGATATTATTGCCGGGGTCATTTCCAATGTGTTCTATCAGGACCTGAATTTCAGCAAAGAACAGATTGCTGAAGCAGTCAAAGTCTACGGGGTAATCTTCTCGCTGGTGGGTGGCTTCCTGGGCGGTTTGCTGGCCCAGAAAATGAATATCATGAAACTGATGTTTCTGGGTGCGGTGCTGGCCAGTTCGACCAACCTGATTTTTATTGGACTGGTCAAATCCGGGCAAAGCCTGAGCGATGTACAGGTGAATGTCGGGGCGCAGCAATACAAGGTACAGGCTGATGAAGCCGGTTACTGGAGCATACAGGTACCGAGCAATGTGCTGGCTCAGGCCAATCAGATTCAGGTACAGGCACAATATGCCAATCAGTCCGATCAGGCACAATTAAGCATGCCGTATTTGCAGCAGACCGGCACAGCCCAAATCCAGTTATTACCGATTACCTCGGATGACCGGATTTCTGCACAGGAAGCCGAGCAAAGTCTGGTGATTCGCGGGCAGCTGAGTGGACTCGATGCTGTACAGCTACAGCAAGAACAGCCGCTGAGTCTGGTTCTGGATGGCAAGGAATATCCGGCCAAGCTGGAAGAGGGTGGCCTGTTTAGTGGCGTGATTGAGGGCCAGCAGTTACAGACAGCGCAAAATAGCACGATTCAGGTGCAGGCCCGATTGCTGGATGGCAGTACGCTCAGTGCCAGCCGCGGTTATCAGCTGGCACCGCAGCATCCGGCGCTGGATATTGATATTCAGGCCCTGACACCGGTGGATATCAACGCTGATGCAGCGGTAGAAGTTCGCGGCAAGGTGATTAAACCGTATAGCAGTTTATGGCTCTATCTGGCAATTATTATTGATAACCTGGCCTCCGGTCTGGCCGGTGCGGCATTTATTGCCTTCCTGTCCAGCTTAACCAGTGTGTCGTTTACCGCTGTACAATATGCGATCTTTAGTTCGCTCATGACCCTCACTCCTAAAATTTTAGGTGGATATTCAGGTACCATAGTCAATAATATCGGTTATCCGAGTTTCTTCCTCATGACCACGCTGCTTGGAATTCCGATTCTGATTCTGGTGGTGTGGGTGGCAAAATTATTGCGTGCTCATGAACACGCTCAAATTCAACAAAAGGACGAATAATATGCGCATGCTGCATACCATGTTACGTGTAGGCAATTTAGAACGGTCATTGCAGTTCTATACTGAAGTACTTGGCATGACTTTACTCCGTAAACGTGACTACGAAGAAGGCCGTTTTACTTTGGCATTTGTCGGCTATGGTGATGAAGACAACCATACCGTGCTGGAACTGACCCATAACTGGGATACAGACAGCTATGAGCTGGGCAATGGCTATGGCCATATTGCCATTGCAGTAGAAGATGCTTACAAAGCCTGTGAAGAAATCAAGGCGCGCGGCGGCAATGTGGTGCGTGAAGCGGGTCCAATGAAAGGCGGCGTGACCGTAATTGCCTTTGTTGAAGATCCGGACGGTTATAAAATCGAACTGATCCAGCAAGATGACAATGCCCGCAATAACTAAGTTGGCGCAGTAGTATAGCGCCACAAAATAGTGAACATTAAGCCAGCAGACTAGCTTTATTGTTCCGGCCCAGTAAGATGGAACTTTACCGTGAGGTAAAACCCGCTGACTGGGCTTTTTTATGTCGATGCAAAAATAAAATCACAGGATGTAGACATGCTAAAACTACTTGCATTGGATCGCTTTACCATATTGTTAATTGTGATGGTGATACTGGCCAGTATCGTGCCGGTGTCTGGACAGGTCGCTGAAGTCTTTGGCGTTATTACCACGGCGGCTATTGCGGTGCTGTTTTTTTTACATGGGGCAAAGCTGTCCAGAGAGGCGGTGGTACAAGGCATCATGCACTGGCAACTGCATACGCTGGTGTTTGCGTTTACCTTCTTGTTATTTCCCGTCTTAGGTCTCATGGCCAAACCCGTATTATTGCCATTGCTGGGGCAGGAGCTGTACTGGGGCTTTCTGTTTATGTGCTTCCTGCCTTCTACGGTGCAGTCTTCTATTGCCTTTACCTCGGTTGCACGCGGCAATGTCGCCAGTGCAGTCTGCAGTGCGTCTTTTTCCAATATTGCCGGCATGTTCATTACTCCGGTTCTGGTCAGCCTGTTTATTTTTGGCCAGTCGCAGCACGACTATGACCCGACCTCATCCATTATTCAGATTACCTTATTGTTATTGGTGCCTTTTATTCTGGGGCAATTGCTGCGGCCGTGGGTCTATCCATTTTTGGTCAAGTTCCCAAGTCTGGTTAAAGGCTTTGATCAGGGTACGATTTTGATGGTGGTTTATGGTGCCTTTAGTGGCGCCGTGGTGGCCGGACTGTGGAATGAAGTCAGTGGCACAACGTTACTGATTTTAACTGTGGCCTGTTCGGTGTTACTGACCATCATCATGCTGCTGGCGCTGTACATCCCGAAATGGCTGGGCTTTAAACGTGAAGACCAGATCGCGATTTTCTTCTGCGGCTCTAAAAAAACCCTGGCCAGTGGTGTACCGATGGCGCAGATTCTGTTTATTGGCCAGCCTTTGGGCATGATTGTGCTGCCAATCATGATTTTCCATCAAATCCAGCTGATGGTCTGCGGCATTATTGCCAATTACTGGTCGAAGCAGCCTGAAATTGAGAGCAAAGAATAATTCGCATATTGGCATAGATTCACGTATAATATGCCCCAACTTGTTGTGCTTAGCTCTGACGGTATCCGTCTCGGTGGGCCAAAAGAATGGTCTGTTGTGGTGTTGGTCTGCAGTTTATCTCGAATAAACAGCTTTTTTCCTCAGTCTTGAGAGTGATCAATTGCGACGACAGCAAAACCTTCTTTAATCTTATGGAGTAATCGACGATGCGCGCCGATATTCACCCAAAATATGAAAAATTAGTTGCTACTTGTTCATGTGGTAACGTGATCGAAACTCGTTCAGCTGTTGGTAAAGACACTCTTTACCTAGACGTATGTTCAGCTTGCCACCCATTCTACACTGGTAAGCAAAAGAACGTTGACACTGGCGGTCGTATCGACAAGTTCAAACAACGTTTTGCTGGTATGTCACGTTCTATCAAACGTGGTTAATACCCAGAATGAAAAAAACGGGCATTTGCCCGTTTTTTTGTGCCTGCGCTTCGGGTGAAAAGTACAAGACCTTATTGGTCTTGTACATCAATGAGATGATCCAGTTTCTTCTGGAAGTAATCACCCTGAATATAACGGGCATCCACATTCCAGGCGTTGGCAAATAGGTTCATATCGTTTAGTTCATGCAGCACCACTTCCACCGGCTTGATTTCGCTAAACTGCTGAATCTGTTCCTGTAACTCCTGAGTGGCGCTATCTTGCATCAGTTTGCTGGTCAGCGATGGATGCAGGGTCACATATTGCACATCCAGCTGTTTTAGAATGGATTCGCTATACATCGACTGGCCGAATTCACGGATGGAAATCTCCGCACCATGCTGATGCAGCAAATGCATCTGCTTTTGGGCATCCATCAGGTTCTGGCTCACATCTTCTTCGGAGAATTGCAGAATTAACGGATAAGCCTGCTGACTGCCGACAATGGTAATCAGTTTGGACACAAATTCCGGGAAAGCGCGGTCTTGTAGCAGCACATGCTTGTTCAGGTTAACAATCAGCTTGGCTTCCGGATATTGGGTAATGAAGTTGTGTAGCTGTTTGCAGGCTTCGACCAGAATCCAGCGATCCAGTTTAATCGAGAGTTCCGGATCTTCAGCCAGATCAACCAGCCCGGTCAGACTTTTCCATTCTGCCTGATGAATAAAGCCGCTGCTGACTTCATAGGTGTATAAATTACTGTCCTGTTTGTCATACAGCTGCTGGTATTTCAGATGAATTTCATTACGATCCAGGCTGTGGCGTAAGGCGCCTAATAGCGATGAGCCAGCGGTCTCCACCACAGGGGCAACTTTTGGCTCGACAATTTCCAGCGACAGATCGGTCATGGATAAATCCAGTCCGAGGCTTTGCTCATCTTTTTGTTGATAAGGCAGTGCGGTTGCAAAGGCACATTCCATCAGCTGTTCAAACTGGCTGCTATCAGCAATTTCACCCTCAAGTACCGCATAGCCCATACGGAAATTCAGTGGATAACTTTGTCCATTAACACTCAATAACTGCGGTTTGCTTAGTGAGCTGAGACCAATCAGTTTGGAATGCAAAATGGTGGTTGATTCTGCCTGGAACAGGCCAATATAGACCGATGAATTGACCTTGAATAAAGGCACATTGGTCTGTTCTTTCAGGAAGGTTTTAATATTGCCGAAATAGTTTTTTAGCGTACCCCAGTCCGATTGCAAGACTTTTTCAGGGCAGGAGGCCAGGGCAAATACCACCAGCGCATTAATTTTGGATGGCTGATTGTTCAGGGTGCGGTTAATCAGCTGATGGGTCGGCTGCTGACCAGCTGTGCTTTCATTGCTGGCCTTGGCTGGTGCTGTAGCAGCTTGCTGAATATCAATGGTCAGCTGCAAGGCATCTTCATCAGTGGCCGGTAAAAATTCCAGCTGTAGCGGATTTTGCGCGGCGACATGACTATTTAAAGAGCTGTAGCTAAAACGGCCTAAATCAAACTGACCTTGCGATACTTTTTTGAAACGCAGTTTAAAATCAGCCAGATCTTCCGGTTGCAACAGGTCAAGCAAAGGCAGACCAATAATTTCATCTTCATTCTGGAAGCCAAACAGCTGCAAATATTCCTGATTGGCCTGCACATGAATGCCTTCCTGAATAATCGCCACCGCCTTGTTGCTGTCTTCCACCAGAGACTGCGCCTGCGTCTGGGCATTTTCCAGCTCTTCTTTGAGCTGGGCATGGGTTTGCTGCAAACGGCTGAAAGAGAGGGCACGAAGCAGACCCAGATAGAAACTGTCACTATCGTTCAGGTTGACCAGATCATAAATGCCTTTGCGGATGAGGGCGCTATATTGGGTGGCATCATAGTCTTCAGGCTGCAATAATACCAGTGGTAAATTCGGCTGTTTTGAGGCGCGAATCAGGGTTAGGGCCTGATCAATTTTCAGGTCGTAGGCGCGGCCAAAAATCACCACATCCCAGGTTAAATTCAGCTGTTTTTCAAAGTTTTGTAAATCATCGAGCAGGGTGGCCTGCACGGTATGTTCCTGTGCATTTAGCTGTTCGCAAATCTGATTAAAACGGATTTGGTTATCATCGATAATGAGTAAACGTGTTTCGGTACGTTTAAATTTTTTAGATAGTAAAGGATTTCTCACTTCAACGCTTCCCATAAATCTTGATTCTTAACGTCATTCATCTGCTTGTGAATAAAGGCATCGACTGTGGCTTGCTGCTGGTCATTTAACAGTTCAAAGTCAAAACGCATAAAGCTTTGAGTAATGAGTAACGGTTTAATTAAAAAGACTTTAATGTCTTCATCCCCTAAACGCAGCTGTACAGTCTGCTTGTCTCTTAATAATTGAATCCCCGGTAAAATAAGATGAGTGCTGACTTCATTCAGCTGTGAGCTTTGCATGAGCAGGGCAGGATGATAATGCCCGCTATGCCGGTCAGATTTCACATAGACGGCACATGGAATAATGTCCTGCGCCAGTACTTCAAGGCCCAGTTCCAGGGTTTTGTCAGTCGACTGTTTAATCCAGCGAATCACGCCGCCACGCCACGGACTTTGCGGATTTTCCTGCACCAGAATAAATTCACCGGTTTTAAGGTTTTTCGGCGTTTCACCCTCCCATTTAATCCGGTAACCATTCACACTGATATCCAGCACTTCCGCACCGTAAATCTGTTTGGCTTCACGGTCCAGACTCTGGATTTTACTGATGTCGGCAGTGGCATGACTGTGCATCTGGTTGATGAACTGGCTTTCACTCTGGAACTGGTAATTTTCACCCAGTTGTAGGGTTTCCTGAAAATTCTTGCCTTTAGATAAATAGAAGTGTGCCACGCTTAAGCCAAAACAGATTTTGACCCGAGCCGAATATTCATAACGCTCATGACGACGCTCAGGATTATGAGTGAGCAGGGTATGAATATGAAAATGCAGGGCAGGAGTTAAAAACAGCTTTTCATTGCGGGAGAAATGTTCGGCCTTACGTCCCTGATTTTCACTGATATGATCCAGTAGCGCCTGCGTTGAAATAAAAATACCCGGCTCAAAATCACCCGATTGATGCGAGTTATAAATTGGCGGATAGTCTTTATTGGTATCGACAATATAGCGTGACAGGGTGGTTTCTTTGGGCAAAATCTGAATCAGCTTGACCCAGTCAAAACTGCAGAGATACAGCCCCTGAATTTCGGCTGGACGAATCTGATGGGTATTGAAAATATCCAGCAGGATTAATTGCACATAGGCCTGACTGATATTTTGTAGCTGATGCTGGGTGCCTTGCAGATGGTTAATATTGTTCTGATGAAAATTGTGCTGCAGGGCGCAGTTAAACAGTTGATGCGCAGTGAGCCATTGCCCGGAAAATGGCGAGCTATATAGCATCTGTTGCTGATACAGCAATAAGGTCAGTTGTTGCAGCGCATAATAGGTGGCGACGGTACGCGCAGTCTGCAGGTTCTTTTTCAGGTTAAAGGCAAAAATGGAAAACTTCTGCTGGGCCAGCTGGCGGTGACTGCGGCGCGCGATTTCAATATAGACTTTGGCAAAATGACTACGTAACAACAGCGCCAGCTCGATAATATGCTCATTGCGGTCGCTGCTAATCAGACCCTGGTTAAAAAAGTGTTTTTCCAGGCTGGTCAAGACATTTTCCAGCGTCGGGTGAATGGCCTGAATCAGGTCAAAGCGCAAGGTTTCCTGACATTTGAGTTCAGAAATTTCCAGTAAGGCTTTGAATAAGGCTTTTGACGAGTCCCCAAGCTGTAAAATGGATAAGTCAGCTGCCCACTCCTGAATACTTTTGACAGAATTCTGGCAAAAACTGAGCTGTTCCAATTTCAGCTCAGTGGCAACCTGAAAAATATCTGAATGATTCATAGTCATCGTTGTTATTTAACTCAAATTCAAGCAGTTGAAACCCCAAAAAGCGGTGTTTTATTCTTTTCGCCCGCAATTTCCCTAACGAGTTTAGGAACCAGATAACCCGGCAAGTTCGCTAAAACCTCTTTATAAATAAGATCGATGTCCTGTGGCATCAGATCGAAATGATGTGCACCTTTCACTTTATCTAATACATGCAAGTAATACGGCATCACCCCAGCATCGAACAGGCGATAACTTAAATCGACCAGAACCTGAGCAGAATCATTCACCCCACGAAGTAAAACTGCCTGATTCAGGACGGTAATATGATGTTTCACCAGTGTATTTAATGTACGGCAAGTGAAGTCATCCAGTTCTGATGCATGATTTGAGTGTACCACCAGAATAATCCGTAGCCTACTGTTTTTTAATATGGAAATCAGCGCTTCATCGACACGGTTGGGGATTACAATCGGAACGCGTGAATGAATTCTCAAAAATTTAATCTGCGGCAGCGATTCCAGACGTTCGATCCAGCTCTGTAAACGTCGATTGGTTAACGTTAATGGATCGCCGCCACTTAAAATCACTTCGTTAATGTCGGGCTGAGATTCAATATATTGCTTGATGTTTAGCCAATCTTCATTTTTAGGCAGGTTGTCCTGATAGGGAAAATGGCGGCGGAAACAGTAGCGGCAATGTACTGCACAAGCCCCGGTCAGGGTCAGTAGAAAACGCGACTTATATTTGTGCAGGACACCCGGTTGCTGATTGGCCTGTTCTTCACCTAAGGGATCGGTGACAAATTCAGGATGATCTTCCAGTTCCAGATGATGTGGCAAGACCTGTAACAGCAGCGGATCAAAGGGATCGGCGACTTTCATTTTTCCGACGAATGCACGCGGCACACGTAATTTAAACTGTTCAGATGCCAGAATTGCGCCGGAGAGTAACTGTTCAGGCGACAGTTGCAGAAGATTCAGCAACTCCTGAGGATCGGTAATTAAATCACTGAGCTGTGATTGCCAGTTTTGCTGTTGATACAAATAGTTTGTCATGCCGGAAAAAGAATCATGGAAGTGGGAGGGCAAGGCCTAATCGTGCTAGTTTAACAGTTTGCAGGCGCTGGGAATGTGCTTTGTGTGCGAAAAATCAGGACATCCGGGCCAAGCGGAGTCTAGAACGAGCTGCGCTGATTTTAAGCATCTGCCAGTTGGGAATAAAGCCGGTAGATGGATATCTGCTTGTAACTTAGGCAGCAGCGGCCGGTTAAACAAGAATTTTTCATTGCGGCAAGGTATATTGGTCATTTAGAATACGTCACATAAAATGAATGTGCATGTGGCAACTAATGTTCGTGTCAGACTTGCTAAATGACATCGCAACAGCCCGTAGCATCGATAGCTTAAAGTTAGTAAGTTTGGAGTGTGCCAGTCATGGCCAATTATTCTACGAATGAATTCAAGTCAGGCCTTAAGGTTATGCTTGATGGTAACCCATGTTCAATCATGGAAAACGAATACGTAAAACCAGGTAAAGGTCAGGCCTTCAACCGTGTGAAATTACGTAACCTTAAAACAGGTAAAGTATTAGAAAAAACTTTTAAATCTGGTGATTCTCTAGAAGCTGCAGACATCGTAGAAGTAGAAATGGAATATTTGTACAACGATGGCGAAATGTGGAACTTCATGGATCCTGTAACATTTGAACAGATCGCAGCTGATAAAACAGCTATGGGCGATGCTGCAAAATGGTTAAAAGACGATTCTAATGAAAAATGTACCATTATGTTGTTCAACGGCGTGCCTTTAAACGTCAGCGCTCCGAACTTCGTGGTATTAAAAATTGTTGAAACTGATCCAGGTGTACGTGGTGATACTTCTGGCGGTGGCGGTAAGCCAGCGAAACTTGAAACAGGTGCTGTGGTACGTGTTCCATTATTCGTTCAGCAAGAAGAAAGCGTTCGTGTAGATACTCGTACTGGTGAATATTTAGAACGTGCATAATGGTGTAAAAATATACTATTATCGAAGGGATGATGATCAATCATCCCTTTTTTTATGCCAAAGTCTTAGAGGAAAAGCAAAAGAACAGGCGTAAAGTCGCAAGGGAAAACAGCAGTACCTCGAACAACAACAATCACGCTGATTTGTATGCATCGAAAATATGAGGGATTGAATGGAAACATTACCAACGAAGTCGAGCCTAACTTCGAAAATTATCTGGCTGCTCGTCGCTATTGTGGGTGCAGTGTCTTTCGGGATTCTGGCACTCAGCCGTGGTGAGCATGTAAACGCAGTCTGGCTGGTCCTCGCCGCCGCCTGTGTCTATAGCATTGCTTACCGCTTCTACAGTTTATTTATTGCCAATAAAGTCTTTGAACTCAATGCTAGGCGTTTAACTCCCGCGCATCGCCTGGCCGACGGTTTAGATTATGTTCCGACCAATAAAAGTGTCTTGTTCGGCCATCACTTTGCTGCAATTGCCGGTGCCGGACCGCTGGTTGGTCCTATTCTGGCAGCACAAATGGGTTATTTACCGGGCACCATCTGGCTGCTGGTCGGGGTGGTGCTGGCCGGTGCGGTACAGGATTTCCTGGTGTTGTTTATTTCGACCCGTCGTGATGGCCGTTCACTGGGTGAAATGGCCAAGCAGGAACTGGGCAGCTTTGCCGGTATTATCGTGATGCTGGGTGCACTTGGGGTGATGATTATCATCCTGGCGGTACTGGCGCTGGTGGTGGTGAAAGCCCTGACCAACAGTCCGTGGGGTGTATTCAGTATTGCCGCCACCATTCCGATTGCCATTTTCATGGGCATTTACATGCGTTTTATCCGTCCGGGTAAAATTGCAGAAGTGTCGATTATCGGTTTTGTGCTGATGATGTTCGGTATTATCTACGGTGAAAATATTGCACAGCATCCGTACTGGGGGCCGTTCTTTACCTTATCGGGGACTGAACTGACCTGGGCATTGATCATTTACGGTTTTATTGCGTCGGTTTTACCAGTGTGGCTGTTACTGGCACCGCGTGATTATCTGTCGACTTTCTTGAAAATTGGTGTCATTGCAGGCTTGGCCATTGGTATTTTATTTGCCATGCCGGAAATGAAACTGCCAGCAGTCACCAAGTTTGTGGATGGTACTGGTCCGGTATTTGCCGGTTCGCTGTTCCCATTCCTGTTTATTACCATTGCCTGTGGTGCGATTTCCGGTTTCCACGCCCTGGTGTCTTCAGGCACCACGCCAAAACTGGTCAACAACGAACGCGATATCCGTATGATTGGTTATGGCGGCATGTTGATGGAATCTTTCGTGGCGATTATGGCACTCATCTGTGCCGCGGTACTTGATCCGGGCGTGTATTTCGCGATTAACTCGCCAGCAGCTTTATTGGGTACTTCGGTAGATACTGCAGCAGAAGCGGTGCGTAACCTTGGTTTTGTGGTCACGCCTGAAGCCTTGACCTTGCTGGCTCAGGAAGTCGGTGAAAACTCGATTCTGTCCCGTACTGGTGGTGCGCCAACCTTCGCAATTGGTATGGCCCATATCATCACCGAGATTTTCAATAGCCGCGAAATGATGGCGTTCTGGTATCACTTTGCCATTCTGTTTGAAGCATTATTCATTCTGACAGCGGTGGATGCCGGTACCCGTGCCTGCCGTTTTATGGTTCAGGATACCGTGGGTATTGTGATTCCTGCGGTGAAAAAATCACACAACTTCTTTGGTAACTTGCTGGGGACGGCGGTTGCGGTGGCTGGTTGGGGCTTCTTCGTCTATCAGGGCGTGGTCGATCCACTTGGCGGGATTAACAGCTTATGGCCACTGTTTGGTATTGGTAACCAGATTCTGGCTGCGATGGCGCTCATCCTTGGTACTGTCATCCTGTTCAAGATGAAGAAAGAGAAATATGTCTGGGTGACCATCATCCCGACCGTGTTCCTGTTTATCACCTCGATGACTGCTGGCTGGCAGAAGATTTTCCACGAAAATCCGAAGATCGGCTTCCTGGCGCAGGCAGAGCGTTTCAATACCGCGATTGCCAATAATGAAATTCTGGCACCAGCCAAAAGTATTGCGGAAATGCAGACTGTGGCAATGTCGAACCAGATTAATGCGGCATTGTGTGGCTTCTTTATGATTGTGGCGTTTGTGATGCTGTTTGCTGCGATTGGGGTGATTCGCCGCGCCTTGGCCAATCCGGAACCAACCGTGCATGAGGCAGAAGCAATTTACCGCGATCCTGAAGATATTCAGCCGGCCAAGGGCCATTAAGGAGCGAGAAGATGAATCTGAAATTTGCTCGAGCGGGTAAAACGGTGATTTATAAAATCATCAAAATGACCGTGATGTCGCAGAAGGATTTAATCCTGAATCCTAAAAACTGGTCGCGGATTGCCACACTGTGGCAGCGTCTGCAGCAAAGTTTCCGGCTGATGGTCGGGGTGCCTGACTATCAGACCTATCTGGAGCACATGCGGCAGCATCATCCGGATCTGGAAGCGATGGATGCCAAAACCTTTTACCGGCACTGTGTCGATTCACGTTATCCATCTTCTGGAAACCTGAAGAAGTGTCCGTGTTAAAAATCTAGAAATCATCTGATTTCTTTAGAAAAAAAACAAAACGGTGTATGTTAGGGCATACACCGTTTTTATTTGGGGAATGAAGGTGATTTGGGGCATGAAACAGGATGAGAAATCGGAACCAGTACACGATCAGGCGCAGCTCCAGAGCGAGCTGCAGCGCTATGCACCCAAAATCCAGCAGTTCCTTGAACAGGTCAATCAGATTGTTTTAGATAAACAGCAGCAAACCAAACTGGCACTGGTCTGTTTACTGGCTGGCGGCCATGTGCTGTTTGAAGATTTACCCGGCCTGGGCAAAACCACCTTATCCAGCAGTCTGGCGCATTTGGCCGGACTGAAATTTCAGCGGATTCAGTTTACCAATGACATGCTGGCCAGTGATGTAATTGGGGTGAACATGTTTAATCAGAAAGAACATCAGTTTGAGTTTAAGCAGGGCCCGATTTTTACCCAGATTCTGCTGGCCGATGAAATTAACCGCTGTAGCCCGAAAACCCAGAGTGCCTTGCTGGAAGCGATGGAAGAGGGTAACGTCACGGTCGATGGTGTACGTTATGAATTGCCGCAACCATTTTGGGTCATTGCCACCCAGAATCCACTATTTCAGAGCGGAACCTATGCGTTGCCTGAATCGCAGCTGGATCGCTTTTTAATGCGTTTATCACTGGGCTATCCATCGCGCTATGCGGAAAAATTGTTGCTACAGCAATCTTCCCGGCAGAGCCTGATTGCCAGTTTGCAGCATGTGTTTAGTGAAGATGAAATCCTGGAATTGCAGCAGCAGGTGCATCATCTATATGTCAGTGACGCGGTGCAGGATTATATTCTGGATCTGGCTGAAGCCAGCCGTAAAAACCGGCATGGTCTGTCGACGCGCGGAGTACTGGCCCTGAAAAAAGCCGCCCAGGCACATGCGTTAATTGAACAGCGCAGTTTTGTCACTCCGGATGATGTGCAGGCGGTTTTTGTGGCGGTGGTGGCACATCGTATTGGTTTAAGTGAGGGCGAAACCCAGCAGCTGCTGCAACAGGTGCAGGTCAGCTAAGTATGCTCGGGCAGAATTTTTGGCAGCACTGGCTGGAAAAGCGTTTTCAATTTCAGCAGAAAAAACGCCTCACGCAAAAAGATGTGCTGGTATTTATTTATCAGCAGGGTTATTTATATCTGGTGCTTATCCTGATTACCTTTGTGGCCGGCATTAACTATGCCAATAACCTGATTCTGGGCTTCTGCTTTTTAATTAGCGCGATTTTATGCATCAGTTTTTATTTGACCTTTAAACAGCTGCATGGCTTGCAGCTCGAGGTGGTGGCACAGCAGGTCGGGCAGGCCGGGGAAAATGTCCAGCTGCACCTGTTTTTTCAGCAGGATACGCCACAGCTGCGTTATCTGTGGATTCAGGTCGATCAGCAATTGCATAAACTGGCGCTGAGTGAAGCCAAGCAGCAGTATAGCTTAGCTTTTTATACTGCCCAGCGCGGCAAGTTTCATTATCCGGCCATCCAGTTATATTCGGTTTATCCCTTTGGTCTGGTGCGTGCCTGGACCTATCTGTATTTCAATGACTTTGCCTGGATTGCACCGAAAGCGGCACAGCACACCACTGAAAATAAACACAACCGGCACAACGAAGAACCGGATTTAGATGAATTCCGGGAGCTGCGCAGTTATCAGCTGGGAGATTCCTTGCAGGCAGTGTCCTGGAAACAGGTGGCGCGTGGCCAGGGCTTATACGTCAAGGTCTTTGAGCAATATCAGAATCAGCAGCAGCTTGAAATTGACTATGCGCAGATGCCCAGCACATCGCATGAAGAAAAACTCAGCCTGATGATGGGCCTGGTCGAGCAGTGTGAACAGCAGCAGTGTGCCTATGCCCTGTATTTGCCGCAGGCAGAACTGCCGGCCGCTTGTGGCGAGCAGCAATTGCAGCAGGCCAAACAACTGTTGGCGCAGGCATAAAGATGAATTCTAGTATCCGTATCTCGATTCTCTCAAGCCTGGGCCTGCTGTTACTGGCACAGCTGATCTATCTGCCTGTGCTGCTTAGTATAATTTTTATCATCATCCTGATTAGTCTGTATTTCAGTCTGCAGCCCGGTCGTCAGCCGATTGCCAAATACTGGACCTTTAGCCTGATTGCGCTGGCGCTGCTGAGTATTTATTTACAGTACCGTGCCTTTATTGGGGTAGAGGCCGGCGTGGCGGTGTTATCAACCTTTTTATTTGCCAAGGCCCTCGAAACCCGAACTCGGCGCGATGTGATTATCCTGTTCAATTTCGCGCTATTTGTTAGTGCCAGTTCTTTCCTGTTTAGCCAGTCAATCTGGATGGCCTTTATGGTCATTTTAAGCCTGCTGAGTTGCCTGATCGGGCTGTATCGCCTGCAAACCAGCGAATTTGAATATCAGGCCTCGGCTGTACAGGCCTTAAAGCGCGATGCCCGCCATGTGGGGCGTTTTGTGCTGTATGCACTGCCATTTTTTGTCTTGCTGTTTATGTTTTTCCCACGGCTGCCGCCACTGTGGCATATTCCGATTCCGGAAAATAAAGGCATTACCGGAATTAGTGACAGCATGTCGCCGGGCGATATTGCCGAGCTGTCGCAATCTAGCGCCCTGGCCTTTCGGATTATTGGCGATGTGCAGCAACTGCCACCACGGCATGAACTGTATTGGCGGGCGATGGTGCTGGATGAATATGATGGCCAGCGCTGGCGTAGCAGCTTTGTTAACCAGCAGCCGTTAATGCGTAGCGATGTATTGCAGCCGGCGCATGCGCGTAGTTTTGATTATCAATATCTGGCGGCTGACCCGGGCGTGCGTTGGGTGATGGGGCTGGAGAAATCGGTACCGCTGGAGCGCCGTTATTATAGCCAGCAGGATTGGGGCATTGTACCGCGGCGTTTAACCCAGCGGGTCGAGCCGATTCCGTTGCGCTGGATCGGCGATATCCAGGCTCAGACCGTGAGTAATGCTCATCTGAATTTACGCATCAATACTCAATTTCCGGTACAGCAGGATCTGCAAGCACAACAATTGGCCCAGCGTTTATTTTTGCACAGCGGACAGGATCCTGAGCGTTATGTGCAGCAGGTGCTGCGCTGGTATCGGGAAAATGGCTTTGTATATACCTTAACCCCGGGGCGATTGGGGCAGCATCGTGTTGATGAGTTCCTGTTTCAGTCGCGTCAGGGTTTTTGTGAACACTATGCTTCCAGTTTTGTGATGCTGATGCGTTATGTCGGAATTCCGGCACGGGTGGTCACGGGCTATCAGGGCGGAGAGCTGGCCCCGGATGGCAAAAGCTGGGAAGTACGCCAGCTGGATGCGCATGCCTGGACTGAAGTGCTGTTAAATGGTAAATGGCAGCGCTTTGACCCGACAGCAATGATTAGTCCGCAGCGGGTTGAGCAGGGCATGCAAAACCTGATTGCGGAAGATCAGGCGGTATTGGGCGAGCGCGGCAGTGGCTGGACTTATCGGCATTATCATTTAATGAATAAACTGCGTATCTGGAGCGACTATGCCAGCTATCAATGGCAAAGCAAGGTGGTGGGTTATAACGCCGAATCGCAGCGGGGCTGGCTGGCCAAACTGGGGCTGCATTCCAGCTATGCCAATATCCTGATGCTGGTACTGACTATTTTGGGGCTGCTGGGGCTATATATGGCCTGGTTGTATTATCAACATCTTCGCCGGCAGCCAAAACTTGCCCGGCTGTTGCAGACGTTTTCGAAGCCGTTACCGCCTGAATTACAGAAAAAGCCTGCTGAAACCTTTAATATGTGGATGTCTCGTTTGGCGGCTCAGGCTGAGTCACAGCAGCATCATGTGTTTAAGCAGACCGTGCAGTTATATGAGCAGATGCAGTATGCATCTGAGCAGGTTTCTGAGGCAGATTTGAAAAAATTCAAAGCATTGCTGAATTCTTGTGCATCTGCATTGAAAAATCATAGAAAAGGCTTGTCATAAAATTTAAAAGTGAATATGATGCGTCACATATAGGCGTATAGCTCAGTTGGTTAGAGCGCTACGTTGACATCGTAGAGGTCTCCAGTTCGAGTCTGGATATGCCTACCAAATTTTAAAGGCTTATAAGTGAAACACTTATAAGCCTTTTTTAATGTCTGTAATTTCTCCATCCACCAATTTATCAGTAATAGCTCTATATAAGTCAAAGCTGTCCCTCATCAAGACTAACAAGAAGCTTTCTCCCTCTTTTGCAAAAAGACACAGCAGGTCCAGTAAAATTTGCTAGGCTAATATTTTTTATACAAGAATACTGCCCATGAAAAATATTGTTCTTTTTGCTGCGCTTGCAGCCTCGCTTATGGCCTGTAGCACCGTACAGCAACCCCCAGCACAGGTAGGACTTGCCAATCCGGCCAGTCAATATTGTATTGAACAGGGCGGCCGACTGGAAATTAAAGACGAACACAGTGGTCAGGTGGGCTATTGCCATTTGCCAGATGGCAATATCGTTGAAGAATGGGCGCTGTTCCGTCAGCAGCCAGGCCAGTGTGTGGCAGAAGAAGCCAAAAAACTGATTGGGCAATCGGGCAGTTTGCCACAGAGCGAAATCAAGCAGCGGACCCAGGCCAAAATTGTTCGCAGCGTCCATCCTGGCCAGCCGGTCACCATGGATTATCGCGCTGACCGAGTCACAGTAACCATTGATCCGAACAGTAATAAAATTGTGCAAGCATCCTGCGGTTAAGGCTAAACAGTCCGCCTAGTGCGGACTTTTTTATGGGTGTCAGGAAATTGAAATTTCAATAGGTGAGGGTAGGAGTGAGTTAAAGGCCAATTGAATGCTTGAATTGTTAAAATTTGATTAATACACAAACTGAAAGTTGTGACATGGTTCACATATTGTTTATTTTTCTGTTAGTATAAATTAAATTTGTTTAATAATAGTAAAGAACATGAGGCAAATCCTGATCGTGACCTTTATTGTCATGGTTGTCCTGTTAATGGTCTGGGTGTTTCAGCAGGAACAACACCGCAGACAACAAGAAATGCAGAATATTGTGCAGGAGGCACGCGACTCTCTGCATCTGATTGAACAAGATCGGGCTTCACCCCATTCATCGCTGGATGATCATCTGCGACAGATCGACCTCTCTATTGAGCGGGCTGGAAGTTTAGGCCAAAAATTCTAATTCAGCATGAAATGCTCTGAATGAAAATTAAAGATAAATTTTAGAAACAATGAAAAATCAGTGTGATATAATTTACCCATTAGACAATTAAATTAGCGTATTTATTTTTTAAATAGTTGATTTAATTATGGTAAGTAAAGCTGCATAAAGTTATGCGGCTTTTTTGTTTAGAATTTATCTGATTTGAGCTGTTAAGGGCTCAAAGCATAATGGCTAAATAGACTTATCCTGTGCGTGTAACTTTTGGCATATCCGTTGCTTGGCAATGCTAGGGGTAGGGATGAATTTTCTCCGTACTTTCGCATCACTGTTGGGTATTTAAGTTTATTTACAAGGGCGAGGTCATGACGACTCCTAATCCATCTTCAGAAAATGTGCTTGAGCGCTTATTTAAGTTAAGCGAAAACAAGACCAGTTTTCGTACTGAGGTTCTTGCCGGTGTAACCACATTCTTAACTATGTGTTACATCATTATTGTCAATCCAATGATTTTATCCGAAACCGGGATGGATCACGGGGCTGTCTTTGTTGCAACCTGTCTGGCAGCCGCAATTGGCTGTCTGGTGATGGGACTGATTGCCAACTATCCGATTGCGCTGGCACCGGGTATGGGCCTGAATGCCTATTTCACCTATTCGGTCTGTCTGGGCATGGGTGTGCCTTGGCAAACTGCGCTGGCTGCGGTGTTTGTATCCGGTCTGGTGTTTATTGCCATCAGCATGTTCAAAATTCGTGAAGCCATTGTCAATGCCATTCCAATGTCCCTGAAACTGGCCATTGGCGGCGGGATTGGTTTATTCTTGGCCTTAATTGCACTAAAAAACGCAGGCATTATTGTCGATAACCCGGCGACTTTGGTGGGTCTGGGTGACTTGAAACAGCCTTCAGTGCTGTTGGCCTTATTTGGCTTCCTGATGATTGTGGTGATGCACCAATTCAAGGTGCGTGGTGCAATTATCATCAGTATTCTGGTGTTAACGGCCATTTCTACGGCTTTGGGCTTAAGTGAATTTAAAGGTGTGGTCGGTGAAATCCCGTCTATCGCGCCAACGTTCATGCAAATGGACTTTGAAGGTCTGTTTACTGCCAGCCTGATCGGGGTGATTTTCGTCTTCTTCCTGGTCGATCTGTTTGACTCAACCGGTACCCTGGTCGGCGTTTCACACCGTGCAGGCCTGCTCAAAGATGGTAAATTGCCACGTTTGAAAAAAGCCTTATTTGCTGACTCCTCTGCCATTGTAGCGGGTGCAGCACTGGGTACTTCTTCAACCACACCGTATATTGAATCGTCTGCTGGTGTTGCTGCGGGCGGCCGTACCGGTCTGACGGCTGTAGTGGTGGCGGTGCTGTTTGTACTGTGTTTATTCCTGGCGCCACTGGCCCAATCGGTACCGGGCTTTGCTACTGCACCTGCCTTGTTATTTGTGGGTGTGCTGATGATTCAGGGCATTGTACATATTGACTGGGAAGATATTACTGAAGCGGTTCCAGCCTTCCTGACCATCGTATTTATGCCATTTACCTACTCGATTGCAGACGGTATTGCCATGGGCTTTATTAGCTATGCGCTGATCAAGCTGTTGACCGGTAAAGCCTCATCTGTGCCGTATATGGTGTGGATTATTGCAGTATTGTGGGCATTAAAATTCGCGTTATTTGGCGGTTAATCCCCAGCAACCATTTTGAGGGTGTAAACTCGGTTTGCACCCTTTTTTATTTTCATGAGGATGAGAGATGAATCAACTTGAGCTGATTCGCGCCTTACCCAAGGCAGAGTTGCATGTCCATATTGAAGGGACGTTTGAGCCGGAACTGATGTTTGCCATTGCGCAGCGTAATAATATTGCCATTCCATATCAGTCAGTCGAGGAAGTCAAAGAAGCCTATAACTTTCATAACCTGCAGTCGTTTTTAGACATCTATTATGCCGGCGCCAATGTGCTGGTACATGAGCAGGACTTTTATGATCTGGCCTGGGCCTATTTTGAAAAGTGTGCCGAAGATCAGGTGGTGCATACCGAAATGTTCTTCGATCCGCAAACCCATACCGACCGCGGGATTGCCTTTGCGACAGTAATTAACGGTTTACAACGTGCCTGTGATGATGCACAAAGCAAACTTGGCATCAGTTCCCGTTTAATCATGTGTTTCTTGCGTCATCTTAGCGAAGAAGCGGCATTTGCAACGCTGGAACAGGCACTGCCATATAAAGAGCAGATTATTGCAGTCGGTCTGGATTCTAGCGAAGTGGGGCATCCACCTGCTAAATTTGCCCGCGTTTTTGCCAAAGCCCGTGAATATGGTTTCTTGGTGGTGGCGCATGCCGGTGAAGAAGGTCCACCAGAATATATCTGGGAAGCACTGGACTTACTGAAAGTGAATCGTATTGACCACGGCGTGCGTTCTGAAGAAGATCCGGCACTGATGCAGCGTCTGATTCAGGATGAAATGTCGCTTACGGTGTGCCCGCTCAGTAATTTAAAACTGTGCGTGGTGCAGGATATGCGGCAGCACAATATCCGCCGTTTGTTACAGCAGGGCGTGAAGGTGACGGTTAACTCGGATGATCCGTCGTATTTCGGCGGCTATATGAATGACAACTTTATTGCCATTACCGAAGCGTTAGATTTAACGGCAGATGAGTTAAAGCAACTGGCGATTAACTCTTTTGAAGCCTCGTTCCTGCCAGCAGCGCAGAAACAGGCCTGGATTGAAAAAATCCAAGCGTTATAAGCGCATCTAGTTTCATAAAATGATGAAAAAAATAGGCCTACTTCATGTAGGCCTGTTACTTTCTTGTTATAAAAAAGTAAGTTAAAGCAATATTAGGCTAAGAATCTTATAGGATTCTACACAGATAAAGCCAATATAAGTACAGATGCCAAAATTTATAATTTTTACAGATTTAGATGGGACTTTATTAAATCATGATAATTACAGCTATGGGCAGAACACAGAGCTGATCCAGCGTTTAATTCCGGATTCTCCTGTCATTTTATGTAGCAGTAAAACCGCAGCGGAAATCCGCCATTTGCAGCAACAGCTCGGTTTAAGCGGCATGCCTTTTGTGGCTGAAAATGGGGCATATATCTATTTTAATACGCAGCATGACTATCAAAGTCCCTTATCTAGTACCGACATTGCTGCACAGCTCCAGCAGTTAAAAACAGACTATGGCTTAAATTTTCAATGCTTTAGTGATTGTGATGCTGCGCAGATTGCAGCGCTGACCGGTTTGGCGCTGGATGATGCAGCCCGGGCGTTAGAACGTCCGTATAGCGAAGTCATTATCTGGAATCCGGACAGCCGAGCCGAAGATGAGACGACATTGTCGCAATATCTGGCCAGTAATTTGCATATGCTTCATGGTGGACGCTTTAGCCATATTTTAAGCCGGGACTGTGATAAATCGCTGGCAGTGAACTGGCTGAAACGGTTTTATCCGGCGCAAACGGTATGTATCGGGCTGGGGGACAGTGAAAACGATCTCGATATGCTGAAAGCCTGTCAGCATGCTGTGGTGGTCAAACGGCCGTATAAAGCAGCATTGGCATTAGAACACGATTCTGTGTACTTCACCCGGCAGCAGGCACCAGCGGGTTGGGCAGAAGGATTACAGCACTTTTTACAACAATAAACTGGAGAGGATGATGGTCGATTTTGCACAAGAAGGCATGATTACAACAATACATGATTTAAAACAGCGCCATCTACATGAATACGAACAGGAACTTCGTGAATTTACCAAGTCCAAACCGGTCACCTTAATTTTACCCTCCTTATATTCCGAGCTTGAGCATCCGGCCTTAACCCAGATTGTCGCAGAGTTGAAAGGCGCCGATTATATCCAGCAGATTATTATTGGTCTGGATCAGGCCAATGCGGAGCAGTTTGCCCATGCGCGGGAATTTTTCTCGGTGTTGCCGCAAAACCATGTGATTTTATGGAATGATGGACCACGTTTGCAGCAGCTGCATCAGCAGTTAAATCAGTTAAATGTCGCGCCTTTGCAGCGTGGCAAAGGTCGTAATGTCTGGTATTGTGCCGGTTATGCCATGGCCGAAGGCAAGAGTCAGGTGGTGGCGATGCACGATTGCGATATTCGTACCTATAAGCGTGACATGCTGGCCCGGCTGATTTATCCGATGGTACATCCACAATTCAGCTTCCAGTTTTCCAAAGGTTATTATGCGCGGGTGGCTGACCGGAAAATGAATGGTCGGGTATCACGTCTGCTGGTGTCACCTTTATTGCAGGCGCTGAAAAAAGTCTTTGGGCCGCTGGATTATCTGCTTTATCTTTCAGCCTTTCGTTATCCCTTGTCGGGGGAAATGGCAATTCATGTCGAAGCACTGCGTGATCTGAAGGTATCGGGCGATTGGGGGTTGGAAATCGGCGTGCTCTCGGAAATTTACCGTAACTATTCCACCAAGCGTATTTGTCAGGTCGATATTGCCGATGATTATGAACATAAACATCAGGAAGTCACCACCGCCAATGGGGATGGCGGCCTAAAACGGATGAGCCGGGATATCGCACTGGCATTTTTCCGTAAGCTGGCGGCGCTGGGGGTGCAGGTCAGTCTGGACAATATTCGGATTATCCGCGCGGCCTATTATCGTAATGCGCTGGATCTGATTGATCACTATTATTATGATGCCACCACCAATGGCCTGAACTATGACCGGCACAGCGAAGAAAATGTGGTGGAATTATTTGCTCAGAGTATTGTCGAGGCAGGGGAGCAGTTTATGAATTATCCGAACCAGCAGTCTTTTATTCCAAGCTGGAACCGGGTGCAATCGGCCTGTCCAACGGTATTTGCGGATATGAAGCAGGCAGTTGCCCTGGATAATGCTTAAATTTGCCATTTATTTGTGCATTGCGGTCAAAAAGATAAACCGAATCCGCGCTAAAGCCCTTAAAATAGGCCGGTAAAATGACGCAAAACTGAAGGAAAATACATGAAAAAGTTGGCTTATGTTTTAGCACCGCTGGCATTACTGTTAAGCGCATGTGCATCTACAGGCACCACTCAGCCTACAGCGGCAACAACGACCCAGCAATTGGGCGGCGCAGCACTGAAAATTGCGATTAATGCCAAATGTGTCACAGAGCTAAACAACATTCCGGCATGGCAAACGGCCACCAAAGTCATGACCAGCACCCAAAAGCAAAATATCCAGACTGAAATCTGTGGTTGTGTCAGCGAAAAAGCACCACAAAATGTGACTGCGGTAGACTTGGCGACAGCAGCGATTGACCCGGCAGCGCGTGCCACCATTGTGAGCAATGTTGTATCAAAAACCATTCATGCTTGTGTGCAAGAAGCAGTACAATAAGCGCAAGATGAAAGAAATAGGCTGACAGGTTCAGCCTATTTTATTGAAGGTAATAATGTCGATGAAAATTGCTGGTGTAGATGAAGCAGGGCGCGGGCCTCTGGTGGGAACCGTGGTGGCTGCGGCAGTCATTCTGGATCCGAACAATCCGATTGCGGGCTTGAATGATTCCAAGAAACTGAGTGAAAAGAAACGTGAAAAGTTATTCATTGAGATTCAGGAAAAAGCCCTTGCTTGGGCCATTGCTGAAGCCAGTCCGGCTGAAATTGATGAGCTGAATATTTTACAGGCCTCGCTGCTGGCTATGCGCCGTGCGGTTGAAGCCTTACAGCTCCAGCCCGATCAGGTCCTGGTCGATGGCAATAAAATCCCACAAGGACTAAGCATGCCATGTGAAGCGGTGGTGGGTGGAGATGCCTTGCACGCCGAAATTTCCGCAGCCAGTATTCTGGCTAAAGTGACCCGTGACCGGCAGATGCTGGAACTGGACCAGAAGTTTCCACAGTTTGGTTTTGCCAAGCATAAGGGCTATCCGACCAAAGCGCATTTTGAAGCAATCGCTTTGCATGGCGTAACCGCAGAGCATCGCCGTAGTTTTGGACCTGTACGTAAAGCGCTGGCTTTGCTGGAGCAACAATAATTTTGAAGCGCTGAAAAAACTTAAAGCGGCCGTAGAGCCGCTTTATAACAAGATAACTTTAAGTCTTAACGGTTAAAGTTATTTTGTGGGTAATTATCATCTTCATAAGAAGGCTGATAATCCTGATCGAGATGTTGCAAATGCTCATGCATGGCACGTTCATGTTGAATACGTTGATAAATTTCTTCACGATGAACAGACACTTCTTTTGGCGCATTCACACCAATACGCACCTGGTTGCCTTTGACACCAAGTACAGTAACACTGACTTGATCCCCAATCATTAATGTTTCTCCGACACGTCGGGTCAGAATCAGCATGTTTATCTCCTTGCAAAATGCTAAACCTGCATTGATTTGAAAGTTTTGAAAAGCACAAAATATTTCAAGCGAAATTTTATCAGAACTCTCCCTGACAAAACCTTGTCGGATACAATTCTGTTAAGATTTCTAATTCTCATTATTTCAATATAACAGAGCCACTATAAAAAATACTATAGTGGCTCTGATTTTTTGTAGTTTTTCGCAATATTGTCTGACAATTCCAATAATTGCTGACTACAGATTAAGCACGCGCGCTTGATTCACCTGACTCGCGGTCTAAACCGAACGCCGTGTGCAGTGAACGAACTGCAAGCTCTAAATAGTTCTCTTCAATAATCACTGAAATTTTGATTTCAGAGGTCGAGATCATCAGAATGTTGATGCCTTCGTCTGCAAGTGCGGTGAACATTTTGCTCGCTACGCCAGCATGTGAACGCATACCCACGCCGACAATTGACACTTTCACGATGTCGTCACGGGTTGCAACTTCACGTGCACCAATTTCCTGTGCAGTCGCTTCAAGAATCGCTTTGGCTTTGGCTAGTTCACCACGGTTTACGGTAAAGGTGAAATCAGTGGTGCCATCTTCTTCAACGTTCTGGATAATCATATCCACTTCAATGTTGGCAGCGCCAATTGGGGCCAAGATTTTAGAGGCAATACCTGGCTCATCTGGCACACCGAGAATAGTCAGTTTAGCTTCGTCACGGTTAAACGCGATACCTGAGATAATTGGCTGTTCCATGTTGTCTTCCAATTCAGTAGTAATAAGAGTTCCGACGTTGTTTTTAAACTCTTCGTCAAATGCACCATCGTTGTCGTTATCGAAGCTAGATAGTACGCGTAAAGGCACCTGATATTTGCCAGCAAATTCTACAGAACGGATTTGCAGGACTTTTGAGCCTAAAGATGCCATTTCTAGCATTTCTTCAAAGGAAATACGATCCACTTTTTTTGCTTTTGGCGCAACACGCGGGTCAGTGGTGTATACACCATCAACATCGGTGTAGATCTGGCATTCATCTGCTTTTAATGCTGCGGCTAACGCAACACCGGTTGTATCTGAACCACCGCGGCCTAAAGTTGTGGTATTGCCTTGCTCGTCTACACCTTGGAAGCCTGCAACCACAATCACACGGCCGGCATCTAAATGACTAGTCATGACATCGGTGTCAATCGCTTCAATACGGGCTTTGGTGAACGCGCTGTCAGTTTTAATTCCGACTTGGCGACCGGTTAGAGATTTAGCTTCTACGCCAATAGAATTGAGCGCCATAGCTAACATGGAAATCGTTACCTGCTCACCCGTAGAAACCATCTGGTCAAGTTCACGTGGGTCAGGGGTGTCGGTAATGGCTTTCGCGAGAGCGAGCAGGCGATTGGTTTCGCCACTCATTGCTGATACAACAACGACCACCTTGTGGCCATGGTCATGCCAGCGCTTTACGCGACGAGCAACATTTAAAATGCGCTCGGGCGTACCCATAGAAGTACCGCCATATTTTTGAACGATTAATGCCATAGTTGTTCCATATAAGCCATGACCCTGATTGCCGCCAGGGTCAGTTACACAAAAGTGAAGTTATTTTGCTTCCAGCCAGGCAGTTAACTCTGCCATCACGGTTGCAAACTTCTCGTTTAGTGGCGCGCCACCTTGTGCTAAGTCAGGTTTACCACCACCTTTACCACCAAGCTCAGTAGCCAAGTGTTTGATGATGTCACCTGCTTTAATAGACGTAGTGAAGTCTTTTGCAACGGATGCAATCAGGCTCACTTTGTCACCCTCTACACCGGCAAGTACAATCACTGCGTTGTCTAATTTTGATTTCACACCGTCATGCAGGTTGCGCAGTGCTTTGGCATCCATACCCTGAACAGTGGTAATAAGTGTTGCACGGCCAGCAATGGTCTGAACTTGGCTTAAAAGTTCACCCGCTTGCAGGCTGGCCAGTTTCTGATTCAGCTGTTCAATCTGTTTTTGCAGGCTAGATGCTGTTTCAACAATTGCTTCAACTTTCTCAATGGTTTGCTCTTTCTGTGCTTTTAACAGCGCATTAATGGTGTTGATGTCACGATCAGCTTTTTGCGCAGCTTCAATCGCTTTGGTGCCTGTCACCGCTTCAATACGACGCACGCCTGCAGCCACACCACCTTCAGAGGTTATTTTGAACAGACCGATGTCACCGGTGCGTTTCACGTGAATACCGCCACACAGTTCAATCGAGAAGTTTTTCTCTTCAATTACTGAACCCATAGACAGTACGCGAACTTCATCACCGTATTTCTCACCGAACAGCATCATCGCGCCTTTGGCTTTGGCCGATTCGATATCGAGTAACTCAGTTGTTACTGGTGTGTTGGCAATCACTTCAGCATTCACCAGACGTTCAATTTCTTGCAGCTGTTCAAATGAAACCGGCTGATCGTTGGCAAAGTCGAAACGTAATACGTCTGATGCAACCAGTGAACCTTTTTGCTGTACGTGTGAGCCCAGAATTTGACGCAGCGCAGCGTGCAGCAGGTGAGTGGCAGAGTGGTTACGCGCAGTCGCAGCACGAATGTCCGCTTTGACAATTGCTTCCACGTTTTGTGCTGCTTTCAGGCTACCCATGGTTACAATACCTTGGTGTACAAAAGCGCCGCCCGATTTTTTGGTGTCTTGCACTTCAAAAATACCGGTGTCGTTTTTGAAAATACCGGTATCACCGATCTGACCACCGCTTTCTGCATAGAATGGCGTTTGGTTCAGTACGATCAGTGCTTCATCACCTTCAGCGACTTCGTCAACCTGTTCACCATCTTTATAGATGGCAATGATTTGACCTTGACCTGCAGTGGCATCGTAACCATCAAACTGGGTTTCACCATCCACTTTGACTACGCTGTTATAGTCGATGGCAAATTTACCGGCATCACGTGCACGTTGACGCTGTGCTGCCATTTCAACTTCAAAGCCAGCTTCATCAATGGTTAGGTCGCGTTCACGGGCAATATCTGCAGTTAGGTCGGTCGGGAAACCGTAAGTGTCATACAGTTTAAATACCACTTCGCCTGGAATCACAGAACCTTTTAAGTTCGCCAGTTCGCCTTCAAGCAATTTCAAACCTTGCTCAAGTGTTTTGGCGAATTGTTCTTCTTCTTTCAGTAATTGCGCTTCAATACGTGCTTTTTGAGCTTCCAGTTCAGGATACGCCGCACCCATTACTTCAATCAGCGGTTGCAGCATTTTGTGGAAGAATGAACCGGTTGCACCGAGTTTGTTACCATGACGCACGGCACGGCGGATAATACGGCGCAGTACATAACCACGTCCTTCGTTAGACGGATTGACGCCATCTGCAATCAGGAAGCAGCAAGAACGGGCATGGTCAGCCACCACTTTAAGTGAAGCTGGATATTGAACCGGTGTGCCTTTTTCTTTGGCTTCCGCTTCAAGTGCAGTGGTATCTAAACCAATAATTTCAGCTGCCGCTTTTAAAAGATGCTGGAACAGGTCAATTTCGTAGTTGGAGTTGACGTGCTGTAATACGGCAGAAATACGTTCCAAGCCCATACCGGTATCGACCGAAGGAGCAGGAAGCGGGTGCAATACGCCATCAGCAGTACGGTTGAACTGCATAAAGACGTTGTTCCAGATTTCAATGAAACGGTCGCCATCTTCTTCAGGTGTGCCAGGTAGGCCACCCCAGATATGATCGCCATGGTCAAAGAAAATTTCAGAACATGGACCGCATGGACCGGTATCACCCATAGCCCAGAAGTTATCAGATGCGTATTTCTCGCCTTTGTTGTCGCCAATACGGATAATACGTTCTGGTGCTAAACCGATTTCCTTGTTCCAGATGTCGAATGCTTCGTCATCGGTGTGGTAAACCGTGGCATACAGTTTGTCTTTTGGCAGGGCTAACCATTCATCACCGGTCAGGAATTCCCAGGCAAACTTGATCGCATCACGCTTGAAGTAATCACCAAAAGAGAAGTTACCCAACATTTCAAAGAAGGTGTGGTGACGCGCGGTATAACCGACGTTGTCTAGGTCGTTGTGTTTACCACCGGCACGTACACATTTTTGTGAAGATACGGCACGGACATAATCGCGCTTTTCCAGACCTAAGAAACAATCTTTAAACTGGTTCATACCAGCATTGGTGAACAGCAACGTTGGGTCGTTGGCGGGAACCAGAGAACTCGACGCGACACGTGTATGCCCTTGCGATTCAAAGTAACGCAAAAATGCTTCACGAATTTCAGCTGATGTCATAAAACGAGTACTCACAACCAAGTCACTCCATAATTCTCGATTTGGCTAAAAGCATAACAGTCTGACAAGATTTTCTCTGCTGTTATACGGGCTTAAAATTTAAAAACGCCAAATTATAACGGAAAAAGCCACACTCACCAATGATTTTAAAGTGTTTTGATGACAAATCTGCGGCGAAAACCCAAACCTCAAAGTCATCTAATCTGCTGTGAAATCACAAGCTGTTGTCATTGCTGCGGTTTAGCCAGTTACCGTGCATCCTGCTTCTTTTTATCAAGCAGAAAATAGTACTGCTAACTGCTTAAATATTGGACAGGTTTAAATTAATTGCTGAGTTTGGCAGGAATTATTCGCCGTGTCTGGCGGAAATCCTTTAACATAAGCACAGACAAGATTGATGTGCAGTTTGAAGGAATACGGATGCAACGAGTGGCGATTAATGGCTTTGGGCGAATTGGGCGAAATGTACTGCGTGCCTGGTTTGAAAATCCTAAAGAATTTCATTTTGATATTGTCGCGATTAATGACGTTGCCGATGTTGCCACGCTACTACATCTGTTTAAATACGATTCAACCCATGGCCGTTTTCCGGGGCAGGTAGAAATCCAGCTGGAACAGGAACAGATTTATCTGTGCATACAATCGGGTGAAGCCAAGCTGAAAGTTCAGGTGCTGAGCCAGCCACAGCCGGCACAGTTGCCATGGCAGCAGTTAAATATTGATGTGGTGCTGGAATGTACCGGCCTGTTCCGTTCGCGTGAAGCCGCAACCCAGCATATTCATGCCGGTGCCAAACGGGTGATTATTGGCGCAGCACCGTTTGACACGGTTGATGCCGCCATTGTTTACGGGGTCAATCATCATGAGGTCAAAGCCTCAGACCAGATTATTTCCAGTGTTTCCTGTACCACTCAGGCCTTGGTGCCGTTGGTTAAAATTGTGGATGATGCTTTTGGTATTGAAACCGCGCTGATGACTGAAATTCATGCTGTCACGGCTGATCAGTCGGTGCTGGATCATGCGCACCGTGATTTACGCCGTGCACGTGCATCGGGTCAGAATATTATTCCGACCACCTCAAGTGCTTTAGGCGCCTTAAAACAGGTGATGCCCAAAATGGAAAACCGTATTGATGGCTATTCAATTCGGGTGCCCACCATTAATGTCGCTGCCATTGATGTCAGCTTTATTTCCCAGTCACCCATTACCGTACATAAGCTGAATGAAGTGCTGGTGAAAGCCGCGCAGCAGGATTATGCCGAAATTATGCAGGTCACCGATGAGCCGCTGGTATCGAGTGACTTTAACCATTCGCCGTATTCTTTAATTGTCGATCTTACCCAGACCATGGTGGTCGGGCATCAGGCCAAAGTCTTTGCCTGGTATGACAATGAATGGGGCTATGCCAACCGTTTACTGGATTTATGTGAATCTTTTGCCCATCAGGCGCATTAATTTCTATCTATCAAATCTTTGCCTAAGCTTGGACTGCAGGGCGGTGGTCTAACCGGGTGAAACACGCTCACAGCCGGGCATTGACAGGTCGGAGGCGATTTTTCGCCTTTTTGCTATATTTTTCGTTAAGATAAAACAAAACAAATAAGTCGAGCACTACACATGATGTTTATTCTACTTTGGGGATTTATTTTACTGTTGGCCGTAGCGGTGATTTTTCTGATCTGGCTGCAGTTTAAAAACCAGCATGATCATTTGAATCGCCAAAGCGATAATCATCAGCTCGAAAACAAAGTCATCAGTCTGGAAGAAAATCTGAAAAAGACTTTAGAGATCATGCAGGATCTGGCCAAGAAAATGCACGTGCAGCAGGAAGCACTGGATAAATCGGCGCAGCGTATTCACCAGTTGGAAACCCAGAACGTCGAGCTGGTCAATTTAATTACTCAAGTGCTGGATCCGAATAAAGTCAAATAAGTCTTTTTTAAGCAGATGGACGCAGGGCAGAGGGAAGATGATTTTCATCTGCCCTGAAAAAAAGATGATGAGTTTGGGATGTGTCCAGCTCCTTTATCTTCTTCCGCAAAAACAGCTTTTACTCTCGAAACGACAGCTCCAGTCGGGCAGGATTGCAATGGAATTGATCAGACAGAGAAAATTATCAAATTTGCGATGCACAGCCCATTTGATCGTGCTAAACTAGGAGAAATCGGGTGTGCTCCCGATTTTTTTATGCGGATTTGTTCCGCGCAGACAAGAATTTAGGTTTACAACATGCCCATTTCAGAGACATGGTTATTACCTGATGGTGTAGCTGATGTATTACCAGAACAAGCGCAAGTCATCGAAACATTGCGCCGTAATTCACTGGATTTCCTCGCATCTCGAGGTTATCAGTTGGTGTACACGCCATTTATTGAATATATCGAATCTCTCTCTTCTCTTTCAGAATCGAATCAAGATTTAGACCTGGCCACGTTCAAGGTGATTGACCAGCTGTCTGGTCGTCTGCTTGGCGTGCGTGCCGATATGACACCACAGGTGGCGCGTATTGATGCGCATGTGCATCCGGTAGATGGTGTGGCGCGTTATTGCTACGCTGGTACGGTTTTGCATACCAAGCCACAGGGCTTTAATACCACCCGTGCACCTCTGCAACTGGGTGCCGAACTGTTCGGTTCCGACAGTATTGATGCCGATGTGGAAATGGTTGACCTGATGATCAGCCTGATTCAGGAAGCTGGTCTGGCCGATGGTATCCACCTGGATTTAGGCCATGTGGGGCTGTTCCGCAGTCTGGTGCAAAAAGCCGGTCTGAACAAAGCCACTGAGCGTCAACTGTCCGATTTATATCAGCGTAAAGCCTTGCCAGAACTGGCGGACTTTACCCAGGATTTAGCCTTTGGTTCAGATTTCTATGCGCTGGGCCGTTTTGCCAGTGATCTGGATGCACTGGAAGCCCATTTAAGCGCCGATGTGCTGGCCAATGTGGAATTCAAACATGCCTTTGATGCGGTAAAAACCACCCAGGCAGAAATTCAGGCACGCTGGCCAAATCTGCATATCGGGATTGATGTGGTAGAGCTGCGTTCGTATCACTACCATACCGGTTTAATGTATGCCGTTTATGCACCAAACCGTGCGGCACCACTGGCTCAAGGCGGCCGTTATGATGGTATTGGCCAGCATTTTGGTCGTGCCCGTCCGGCAACCGGTTTCTCTTGCGACTTATATGCGCTCAGCGCCGGTCGTTTCGAAGCAAAATCGGTGGTGGTTGCACCAAAGGGCAATCAGGCAGATTTATTGGCTGCAATTCAGGCCATCCGTACCCAAGGCTTAAGTGTAATTCAGTTATTGGGTCAGGATGATTTAAGCTCTGTACCGTATGCAACTCACCAGCTGGTGAATCGTAACGGTGAGTGGACGGTCGAAAAAATTTAATCGCCAGCGCATGTGTTCATGTCACATGCGCCTGGTTTTCAATTTTAACAGCATGATGTAATGAGGCTATTATGGGCAAGAATGTTGTGGTACTTGGTACCCAATGGGGCGACGAAGGTAAAGGTAAAATCGTCGACCTGCTCACAGATCAAGCGGCTGCGGTAGTACGTTATCAAGGCGGACACAACGCAGGTCATACTCTCGTGGTTGGTGGTAAGAAAACTGTATTACACCTCATTCCATCTGGTATTTTACGTGAAAACGTACTGTGCTTAATTGGTAACGGTGTGGTGCTTTCACCTGAAGCGCTGATCAAGGAAATGACCATTCTTGAACAGGAAGGCGTGCCAGTTAAAGAACGTTTACGTATTTCTCCAAACTGTCCATTAATTCTTCCGAACCACATTGCGCTGGATCAGGCACGTGAGAAAAAACGTGGTAATGCCAAAATTGGTACTACTGGTCGTGGTATTGGTCCTGCATACGAAGATAAAGTGGCGCGCCGTGCAGTACGTGTGGCTGACCTGGTACGTGGCGGTGACGCATTACGTGCGCAACTGGCTGAATTGCTGGATTACCACAACTTCCAGTTAACTCAATACTACGGTGTTGAAGAAGTTAAACTGGATGACGTGATTGCGCTGTGTGACCAATGGCGCGAAGTGATTGCACCATTAGTGGTTGATGTAACCACTGAAATTCATAATTACCGTAAAAACGGTGACAACATTATGTTTGAAGGTGCGCAAGGTTCATTGCTGGATGTTGACCACGGTACTTATCCGTATGTGACTTCTTCAAACACTACTGCGGGCGGCGTAAGCTCAGGTTCAGGTTTGGGTCCATTACATCTTGACTATGTGCTGGGTATTACTAAAGCCTACACCACACGTGTGGGTGCTGGTCCGTTCCCAACTGAACTGGTCTACGATGCGGCAAATGACGTGGGTGATGCAATTGGTAAACACCTGGGTACCGTGGGTCACGAGTTTGGTGCATCTACTGGCCGTCAACGTCGTTGTGGCTGGTTCGATGCAGAAATCCTGCGCCGTTCAGTGGATGTCAACTCACTGTCTGGAATCTGCTTAACCAAGTTAGACGTATTGGATGGTTTAGAAGAAATTAAAATCTGTGTGGGTTATGAAAACACTGATTCAGGTTGTGTCGGTTCTTCTGACGCGCTGGCTTATGAAAACTTGAAGCCAATTTACGAAACCATGCCAGGCTGGTCTGAGTCAACTGTGGGTGCGACCAGTGTTGAACAATTGCCAGAAAATGCAATCAACTACATCAAGCGTCTTGAGCAGTTAATTGAATGTCCAATCGACATCATTTCAACCGGTCCAGACCGTGCAGAAACCATTATTCTGCGTCATCCGTTTGAAGCTTAATCGTTTAAGCTGAAATGAAAAAACCCTGTGCCTGCACAGGGTTTTTTATTTTTGGCCAAGAAAAATAGTGTGCCATCTTGAGAATTCCCTGATTTTGTTTATAGTGCTAGCCACTTTCGAACAATTAGAGAATGTTATGAAATATAAGAACTTAGCCATTGGAATTGTACTGGCAGCGCATTTGACGGGCTGCGCCACTGTGGCAGAATTGGCCGGGGCAGATTCAGCGACCTTAAACTTAAACGCCAGCCAGAGCTATCAGCAAATGTTGCAGGAAGCTGAGCAGAAAAAGGTGCTAGATACCCGTTCTGCCACCTATAAGAAAGTCAATCGTGTGTTTTTAAAGATGAAGCCCTATGCTGATCAGATGAACCAGACCGGGCAGACCTTTGAGTGGCAGGTGGCCGTCATTAAATCGCCTGAAATTAATGCCTATGTGGCCCCGGGTGGCAAAGTAGTGTTCTATACCGGCATTGTTGAAAATCTGAAACTGACTGACAATGAAGTCGCGGCGATCATGGGCCATGAAATGGTACACGCACTGGAAGAACATGCCAAAAGTAAAATTGGCGCCCAGACCCTGACCAATCTGGCGGTTAGTATTGGCTCGCAATATGTGGGCCAGTCGGTCGGTGGTTATGGTGGTTTACTGCTGGATTTAGGCAGTCAGTTTGGGGTAGGGTTGCCTTATTCGCGTAATCTGGAAAGCCGCGCCGACAAAGGCGGTTTACTGTTAATGGCCAAAGCCGGTTATGATCCGAATGCGGCCATTACGCTCTGGCAGAAAATGAATGCCAATGATGCGCGTGGAAATAGCGCCATTGCCAAGTTTATGTCGACCCATCCCAGCAATAATGACCGTATTGCCGCGTTACAGCAGATGATGCCGGAAGCAATGCAGTATTACCGCGCTGCGAAGTAATTCAAGACTAAAGTTGCACACATCAGCACTGTCTATTCAGATGGTGCTTGCTAGAATAAAACACAGAAAAAACATTGGGTCAGGCAGGATGCATAAAAATATTTCAAGCACCATTTTCTATTCGTTATTATTTGCCATGGGCGGTGCACCGACCATTGCGATGTTGCTGATTCTGTTACAAAAGCATGATCCGAATATTATGTATCAGGCCTTTATTGGTCTGAGTGTGATTTTTGCCTGTATTTTGGTGCCACTGGTACTGATCCAAAACGCCTATTTATTCTATAAACGTAAAAATCCGGCACTGGAAGAGAAAATGGAAGTGGTTTCGCAGATGTATCTGGGCCTGAATATTTTCTGTCTGGTATTCTGGATTTTCTATCAGTTTGCCTATTAAGGCCGTATTTCGCTCGTTGCTGCTGATGTAGCTACAGTTTACACAGCACTGCCATTGTTTACATAAATGATATGATTATGAAGCCATTTCAGATTTAAAGCATTGAAATGATTTCATATAATTCATGAGTATGTGTATAGCCGAATGGCGGAGATTATTATAATGAACAAAAAATTGGTATTGAGTTTTTGTGCCGCAAGTGCAATCACTTTTTCAGGCTGTACCACCGTGGCCGATATGGCCGGTGCAGATACCGCAACCCTAAATGCAACCGCGGCGCAAAGTTATAGCCAGATGGTGCAAGATGCGCGTAACAAGGGGCAGCTGGACACCAGTTCAAGTACCTATAAACGTATTAACACGGTGTTCCAGCGTTTAACACCGGTTGCCAACCAGATGAACCAGACTGGTCAGCCATTTAGCTGGCAGCTGGCAGTATTAAAATCTGACCAGATTAATGCCTTTGTCGCGCCCGGCGGTAAAGTGGTGTTCTATACTGGTATCGTCAACAAACTGAACCTGACTGATGCCGAAATTGCTGCGATTATGGGCCATGAAATGGTGCATGCTTTAGAAGAACATGCCAAGAGTAAGATTGGCGCGCAGGCACTGACCAATCTGGCTTTAAATATCGGTTTAAGCGCTGCAGGCAGTAACGTTGGCCAGTTAGGCGCTGCAGCGGCACAATTGGGTGCACAGGTGGGTGTGGGCTTGCCATATTCACGTAATCTGGAAAGCCGTGCCGATGAAGGCGGTTTAATGCTGATGGCGCGTGGTGGCTATAACCCGCAAGCGGCAATTACCTTATGGGAAAAAATGAACCGCTTAGAAGGTGGTGGCGGGGCATCGTTCCTGTCAACTCACCCATCGAACAGCCAGCGTATTGCAGCGATGCGTGAGAACTTGCCGGCTGCTCAGGCCATTTATAACCAGAACCGTCGTTAAGCTTCTGGGTTTAAAATGGATTTAAAAATGCCTCATATGATGAGGCATTTTTTTATGCATGAGGTTGATGGAATTTGATTGAAAGCCATCAAGGCGCTGGGTTAGGCTGCTGACGTTGAATCGCTTCAATACCTTGTAAAATGTCATCGGACAGATTGACGTCAAAGGCATCGATATTTTCTTTTAGCTGCTCCAGTGAAGTCGCGCCAATAATGGTACTGGTGACAAAGAACTGTTGCTTAATAAACGCCAAAGCCAATTGGGTTAAGCTGAGGCCATGTTGCTCGGCCAGTTGCGCATATTGTTCAGTGGCCCATTCACTTTCTGGATTGCTATAGCGGCTAAAGCGTGAATACAGGGTAACACGCGCATTGGCCGGACGGGCACCATGCCGGAATTTCCCGGTTAAATAACCAAAGGCCAGAGGAGAGTAAGCCAGTAAGCCGACGCCTTCATATTTGGCAATTTCCGACATGCCAATTTCATAAGTACGATTCAGCAGGTTATAGGGGTTTTGTACGCTGACAAATTTGCTTAAACCGAGTTTTTCCGCCAGATGCAAAAACTTCATGGTGCCCCATGGGGTTTCATTGGAGAGGCCAATATAGCGAATCCGGCCGTTCTGGATTTCCTGCTGCAAGGCAGTCAGGGTTTCCTCAAGGTCGGTGACATGCTGCTGTGCATGGGCTTCGGCATTGCCATAACCCAGTTTGCCAAAGAAGTTGGTCGGGCGCTGTGGCCAGTGCAGTTGGTATAAGTCAATATAGTCGGTTTGCAGGCGTTTCAGGTTGCCATCCAGGGCAGTGCGAATATCGGTAGCGTTGTAACGGGTTTGACCATCACGAATATGGCTGCCGCCTTGAGCCGGTCCGGCAATTTTTGAGGCCAAAAACAGCTTGTCCCGTCCACCGCGCGTCTTGAGCCAGTTGCCAATCATGACTTCGGTGGCACCTTGAGTTTCTGGTTTCGGTGGCACCGGATACATTTCGGCGGTATCCCAGAAATACAGGCCACGTTCCAGCGCATAATCCAGCTGGGCAAAGGCTTCATCCTGGGTATTCTGTTCACCAAAGGTCATGGTGCCTAGACAGATTTCAGGCAATAAAATACCGGTATCAGCAAGGGGATTGAACTGCATAAGATGTCCTTATTCAAAATATCATCAAGCGAATAGGGACTAGGCTAAACCATCGCAGGCAGACTGTTAAATCAATATTTTAGGTTAGTTTGTAAATATTTTTCACATAGCGGACAGGCACAAAAAAAGGCAAATCCGAAGATTTGCCTTAAGCATGCTGCAGTTTAAAACTTATTCATCATCAAACTGTTCATCTGCTGCATCGTTCTGTTCTAAAGAGGCATCAAAAATCAGAATAGCTTTACCATCAGTTTCGATCATGCCTTGTTCTTCCAGGGTTTTCAGAACACGGCCGACCATTTCACGTGAACAGCCCACAATACGGCCAATTTCCTGACGGGTAATACGGATTTGACGGCCATTTGGCAAAATCATGGCTTCAGGCTGCGCAGACAGGTCAATCAGACAACGCGCAATACGGCCTGAAACATCAATGAAGGCCAGATCAGTCACTTTACGTGTGGTATTTTTTAAACGGCGCACCAGCTGGGCAAATACCGCATAGCTTAAATCTGGATATTGCTTGCTGAGTTCGTGGAAGTTTTCATAAGTCACTTCGGCAATTTCACAAACGTCACGTGTGCGTACTTCTGCAGTACGTTGTGGATTTGCTTCGAATAGACCCATTTCCCCAAAGAAGTCACCCGGATTCAAATACGCCACAACAATTTCGCGATCATCATCTTCACGCAGAATGATGGAAACAGATCCTTTCAGAATCAAATAAAGTGATTTTGATTCAGACCCCGCATCAACAATTGTTGTCCGTTTCGGATAACGGTTGATATATGCACGTTTTAATAATGCCTTGACTGAATCTGGTAATTGACCAGGAGACAGGGCATCGGTGCTTAATTGTGAAAAGTTTGAAGTCATGCTAACGGTTCCGAAAATGGATAAATAATAGATCGCACAAGACCTAGTATGAACTTGTCACACAGTAGAGATGAAATTCCTTATCAACTCAAATTATGTTAGTGTACAGGCACCTTGTAAATTTATAGTTTTTTTGAAGGACTTGCAATGCAAACGAGTGTTCATTGGCTAGAGAATGTTGCTTTTGAAGCAAAATCGGAAAGTGGCCATAGCGTGGTGATGGATGGTTCTGCCGAGTATGGTGGAGAAAACCGTGGACCACGTCCCATGGAGCTCATTTTAATGGGACTTGGTGGTTGTGCATCGTTTGATATTGTGACCATTTTAAAGAAATCACGTCAGGAGGTGACTGGTGTGGTTTGTCAGCTGAAAGCAGAACGTGCCGATTCGATTCCGGCGGTGTTCACCAAAATTCATCTGCACTTTGTGGTGACAGGCAAGGCAGTCAAGGAAAAGCAGGTCGCCAAGGCAGTTGAATTATCCGCAGAAAAATACTGTTCAGCCAGCAAAATGCTGTCAGATGGTGGTGTTGAAATTAGCCACGATTTCGAGATTATCGAAGCAGAATAATCATGACTGTAAAGTCATGTAGAAAGTCGGTTAATTACCGGCTTTTTTATTTTTCCATTGTGTCCCGTCCTGAAATAAGTTTACACCTTAAGAGACTTATTTTATGGAACATAAACGAGAACAACGAGTTAAACGTACACAACGTGACTATAGCTTTGCCTTTAAAATGATGGTGGTACATGAAGTAGAAAAAGGGCAAATTACTTATAAGCAAGCTCAGGCAAAATATGGTATTCAAGGAAGATCAACTGTGCTGGTATGGTTACGCAAGCACGGACAACAGGACTGGACTTCGAATATGCCGACTTCTTCTAAACGCCAATTGACACCCCAACAACGAATCCGCCAATTAGAAAAACAGTTAGCCGCAGAAAAGCTCAAAACTGAATTTATACAGGATGTGATTTATCACATTGATAAAGAGTGTGGGACTGATCTTGGAAAAAAGTATACCGAGCACGTTTCAAAGATTGGCAAAGCCAAAGAAGACTAAGCGTTTCACGTTATTGTCAGTGGTTAGGAATCACTCGACAAGCTTATTATCAAGCAGAAAAACGTGCTCAAATGACTGCACAAGTAACAGAACAAATACTCGAGTTGGTTATGGAGTATCGCTGTCTCATGCCAAGTATCGGAACACGTAAGCTGTATTGGCTTATTAAAGGCAAATTGTTGCAGCGTGGTTTAAAGTGTGGACGGGATCAGTTATTTAAAATATTGAAAGAAAATAATTTATTGATTCGCCCCAAGCGTCGTTATACAAAAACTACGGATAGCAAGCATTGGATGAAGAAGCATCCAAATTTATTAAAGGATTATTCAGCGGTGCAAGCCAATGAAGTCTTTGTCAGTGATATTACCTATGTTGAGAGTGCTGAAGGCGTACATTATTTATCCTTAGTGACAGATGCTTATACCCGCCAGATTAAAGGTTATAAGTTATCGAATGATATGCGTGCAGAGAATGTTGTGCAGGCACTACATATGGCGATGCAGCATGTGACAGATCGGGCAGCCAGGATGATTCACCATTCAGACAGAGGCTCTCAGTATTGCTCTGAACTATATCAATCGGCATTACGCCATTATGGGGTATGTCCTTCTATGACAGATGGAGGAGACTGTTACCAGAATGCATTAGCAGAGCGGATTAATGGAATATTAAAGCAGGAGTTTTTAACCACGCGATGTCAAACCATGAAGGAGTTAGATCACTTAATTGCGGAATCTATCATGATTTACAATTGTTATAGACCGCATTTAAGTTTAAATATGAACACCCCGAATCAGATGTATGAGCAAACAAAAACCGAGCTAATTGCTTAACTCGGTTTGAAGTGGAATACTGTCAATCTATTTCAGGACAAGACATTGTTTTAGACCTCGCAAAAAATTGGCCGCAATGGGCAGAGCTCTCAAAATATGTGTTTCCTGTTACATAGGTCGCAGCTGCATTACTGTATAAAAATAATCCTGATGCTGACTTGAAATTGGCCGGTCACAGACCAATATTATAATTGAGTTATATCTGTTGCATTAAAATAACACTTTGAAAAATATATGAAAAATCATTTGAAATTGCCAAAAGTACTCCCATATATGTTTCAAGTGAAAAAATTGTTGTGAGGAATAACAAGAATGCGTTTTGAAAAATTTACAAATCGCTTACAGCAAGCTCTCTCCGATGCGCAATCGCTGGCGATGGGCAAAGACCATACCGCCATTGACGGCATTCATGTCTTGGCCACTCTGTTAGAAGAAGCATCCAATGTCAGCTTGTTACAGCAGGCCGGTGCCCAGTTGCGTGATTTGCAGAGCAAGTTGCAGCAGGCACTGAATGATGCGCCAACGCTAGCCAATCCGACTGGCGACATTAATTTAAGTCCGGAAGCGGTTAAAGCCTTAAACCTGGCCGATAGCTATGCCCAGAAAGCGGGCGATGAATTCCTGTCTACCGACTGGGTATTACTGGGCCTGAGCGAAGTTGGGGCCACTAAAAGCTTATTGAACAGTATCGGTGTCAGCGCAGACAGTCTGCGTCAGGTGATTTTAAAAATTCGAGGTGATGAAAAAGTGATGAGTAATAATCATGAAGATCAACGTGATTCACTCAATAAATACACTGTAGATTTAACCGAACGTGCGCTGGCTGGCAAGCTCGATCCGGTGATTGGTCGTGATGATGAAATCCGCCGTACCGTACAGGTCTTGTCACGTCGGACCAAAAATAACCCGGTACTGATTGGTGAGCCTGGGGTCGGTAAAACCGCAATTGTAGAAGGTCTGGCACAGCGTATTGTGAATGGTGAAGTGCCAGAAAGCTTAAAAGGCAAACGCGTGTTATCGCTGGACCTGGGTTCATTGCTGGCCGGTGCCAAATATCGCGGCGAGTTTGAGGAGCGTTTAAAAGCGGTCCTGAAAGATCTGGCCAAGCATGAAGGCGAAATCATCCTGTTTATTGATGAGTTGCATACCCTGGTTGGCGCAGGTAAAGGTGATGGCGCGATGGATGCCGGCAACATGCTGAAACCGGCGCTGGCACGCGGTGAATTACGCTGCGTGGGGGCAACCACGCTCGATGAATATCGTCAGTACATTGAAAAAGATGCCGCCCTTGAGCGCCGTTTCCAGAAAGTGCTGGTCGATGAGCCAAGTGTCGAAGACACCATTGCCATTTTACGTGGTCTGAAAGAGCGTTATGAAGTCCACCACGGGGTGAAAATTCTCGACTCGGCGATTATTGCTGCAGCGAAAATGTCACATCGTTATATCACTGACCGTCAGTTGCCCGATAAAGCCATTGACCTGATTGATGAAGCAGCATCGCGCATCAAGATGGAGCTGGACTCTAAACCGGAAGCGCTGGATAAGCTGGAACGCCGTCTGATTCAGTTAAAGCTGCAACTTGAAGCTGTGAAAAAAGATGAAGATGCCGGCAGCCGTGCAGAAGTCAGTCATCTGGAAAAACAGATCGAAGACGTCCAAAAAGACTATAACGATCTGGAAGAAGTGTGGAAGTCTGAAAAAACTCTGGTCGAAGGCACTAAGCAGATTCAGGCGCAGCTGGATCAGGCGCGTATTGCCTTGCAAAAAGCACAGCGTGAAAATGATCTGGGCGAGATGTCGCGTCTGCAATATGGCGTGATTCCGGAACTGGAAAAACAGCTGGCCCAAGATGAGCTGGTGGAAGAGAAAGAAGAACCGAAGTTATTGCGCAATAAAGTCACCGATAACGAAATTGCGGAAGTGGTCAGCGCAGCCACCGGTATTCCGGTTGCGAAAATGCTGCAAGGCGAGCGTGAAAAACTGCTGCAAATGGAAAGCTTCCTGCATCAGCGTGTGGTAGGGCAGGATGAAGCGGTGATTGCGGTATCGAACGCAGTGCGACGTTCGCGTGCCGGGTTGTCGGATCCGAACCGTCCAAGTGGTTCTTTCCTGTTCCTGGGTCCAACCGGTGTTGGTAAGACCGAGTTAACCAAAGCCTTGGCCAACTTCCTGTTTGACAGCGATGACGCCATGATCCGGATTGATATGTCCGAATTTATGGAAAAACATTCAGTCAGTCGTCTGGTCGGTGCGCCTCCGGGCTATGTCGGCTATGAAGAAGGCGGGGTATTAACCGAAGCCGTACGCCGTAAACCATATAGCGTGGTGCTGTTTGATGAGGTGGAGAAAGCCCATCCGGATGTATTTAACATCTTGCTGCAGGTGCTGGATGATGGTCGCTTGACCGACTCGCAGGGCCGTGTGGTGGACTTTAAAAACACCGTGATTGTAATGACCTCGAACCTGGGTTCAAGCGATGTGCGTGAACTGGGCGATAATCCAAGCCGTGACGATGTACGCAATGTAGTGATGGCGGCCGTGTCTGAGCATTTCCGTCCGGAGTTTATCAACCGTATTGATGAGCTGGTAGTATTCCATGCCCTGGAAAAAGCGCAGATTCGTGGTATTGCCGATATCCAGCTGGACCGTTTACGTGCCCGTCTGGCCGACCGCGATATCAAGTTAACGGTAGATGATTCTGCCTTTGACCAGCTGATTGAAGCCGGTTTTGACCCAGTTTACGGTGCGCGTCCATTAAAACGTGCCATCCAGCAACAGGTAGAAAATAATCTGGCGCAGAAAATTCTGGCCGGTGACTTCCAGCCGGGAGATACCATTGTGATTACGGCAGATGCAGGCCAACTGGATTTCCAGAAGCTGAAACTGAACTAATCCGCACACGGTTCATCTAAACTGTTTAATCAAAGACCTGGCTTCGGCCGGGTTTTTTTATGGAGGTATCTGCAGCAAAAAGCCGGGCAGATGTAGCGATTCACTCTGCAAAGTAAGTCCACGCTGGATGATGAGTGACAGCGTAAAGTTTCCGATGTAAAAAAAGCCTGCTATGGGGTAGCAGGCTTTTTATTGCTAATCGAATGAACTGTGAATAGAAAAGGATTAAATCATCCTTTACCATTCACATTTTAGATTTGTGGATGCTGGATTTTCCAGGCGCGGTGAATCTTCTGGTTACGCTTGAAATCTGGACCAATGGTTTCATGGCTGATTTCCTGGATATCAAACAGCGCTGGCAAGGTTTCATCCATTTCAAAACCGCGATAGTTATTCGAGAAGTACAGGGTGCCTTCTGTGGTTAAACGGTTCATGGCGCGTTTAATTAGCGAAACATGGTCACGTTGTACATCAAAAGTGCCGTAGAATTTTTTCGAGTTGGAGAAGGTGGGCGGATCAATAAAGATCAGGTCATATTGCTCATGACCTTCTTTTAGCCACTCAAAACAGTCGCTGGCAAAGAACTGGTGTTGTTCATCGGTATGGTCGACGGTTAAGCCGTTTAAGACAAAGTTTTCTTTGGACCAGTTCAAATAGGTGTTGGACAAGTCCACACTGGTGGTGCTGGCTGCGCCGCCTAAAGCAGCATGCAAACTCGCCGTTGATGTATAGCTGTACAGATTGAGGAAATGCTTGCCTTTAGCTTCTTTGGCAATACGTAAACGAATCTGGCGATGGTCCAGGAATAGGCCGGTATCCAGATAGTCGGTGAGGTTAACCAGAATCTTGGCCTGACCCTCCTGCACAATAAAGCGTTTCGATGCGGTACTTTGTTTGGTGTACTGGTTTTTACCTTCCTGACGGGCACGGGTTTTAATAAACACGGCATCACGGCCTAAACCGGTCACGGCACGAATCGCTTGCAGCGCCAGGTTAAAGCGTTTTTTTGCTTTTTCAGGATCAATTTTCTTCGGTGGTGCATATTCCTGCACATGCAGACGATCACCATATAAATCGACCGCGACATTAAAGTCCGGTAAATCGGCATCGTATAAACGCAGACAATAGACGTTTTCTTTAACCGCCCATTTCTTTAAGGCCTGCATGTTTTTTTGCAGACGGTTGGTAAAGTCTTCGGCACCTTCAATCGGTTCAAACTGCTGTGGCTGCCAGTCGGCCAGGAATGGTTTTACTACTGCCGATGGTTTGACCGTACCAAAACGAATGTAAATTGGCAGCTTACCATTCATTAAACGTAAGGTTTGCGGCTCATTAAATGCCAGCACATCGGCCTGTTCCACCTGGGCTGCAATGACAGCAGCAGACTGGTTCGGGAAATGTTTTTGTAGCAGGGCAGACAGACCTAAATACAAGGCACGGTTTGAGGCTTTATCCCCCAGACGTTCACCATACGGCGGGTTGGTCACCACAAAGGCAGTTTTGCCTTCGGCCTGAAAATCTGGCCAGTCTGACAAGGTGCGTTCTTCAATCTGGATATGATCGAGCAGACGTTCAAAACCGGCAGCAATAATATTCTGCTTGGTGGCTTTGACTGCTTCCCAGTCGGCATCAAAAGCATAGAATTTTGGCAGTGGCTGTTCCAGCGCCTGTTGATGACGCTCAGCCGCTTCTGCCTTTAATGACATCCACAGTTCATGGTCATGGCCATTCCAGCCATTAAAGCCAAAACGGCGTACCAGACCTGGCGCACGGTCGGTTAAAATCAGCAGGGATTCAATAATAAAGGTGCCTGAACCACACATTGGGTCCAGAATAATGTCCGGATTTTTTTCTTTGAGTTTGGCTTTTTGCAAAATTGCCGCGGCCAGGTTTTCTTTAATTGGCGCATCGGTCATAAAACGGCGGTAGCCACGTTTATGTAGCGAATCCCCGGACAAGTCTAGGCAATAGGTATGCTCGGTTTTACCGGCCAGAATATAGAGGGTAATTTCCGGTTGCTTGGTGTCAATACTTGGACGGCGGCCTACCGCTTCCATAAAGGAATCGACCACACCATCTTTGGTGCGTAAGGTGGCAAACTGGGTATTGACCTTGATTTCACGTTCCACATGCAGGCGAATGGCAAAGGTGCTTTGTGGTGCAAAAATCAGTGACCAGTCGAAGCTGATTGCACCTTCATAAAGCTCTTCAGCTACATCACGTGCGTCGTGATGGCGTTCCAGCTCATAAGTGTGAATTGGCATTAAGACACGGGAAGCCAAACGTGACCACATACAAATGCGATACGCCTGTTCCAAGCTGCCTTTGAAAATTAAACGACCCGGTAAACGTTCAATATTTTGAACCCCTAAACCTTCTAATTCCTCTTGAAGCAAGGTTTCAAGTCCATCTGCACAGGTGACCCAGTATGTAGAAAGACGCGGTTTCGAATGCATGTAAATTTCCAAAAGCAACAAAGCAATCTGATATTTTAACGTATTTTCACGGCTTTGGGCGGATGTTGTGCCGAAGATATACAAGATTTATTTGTACTAAAACCCACTTAAATTTGATCCATTTTCTGTGCTTCCTAACGGTTGGTATACATTTTGCACAATGGATAACGATAACGAAAAATGACCTTAATTTTAAAATTGGAGAACGGGGAAATATGCGAGTCGAAAGCAGTGATCAGTTAATTGTCCACAATGAAGCCTTTTCAGTGGCCACCTTATTGTATACACGTTTACGCCGGGTCAGCGGCAGGGTAATTGATGCCTTGTATCTGGTCGATCATCCGGGCTATGCCAAAGATGTGATTGAGTTGGCCTTAGCCACCAGAGATGCCGAATTAAGCCGTTATGCTGAACGGCTGACCAAACTACTGGATTTAAATGTACCGTTGCTAAACCCGTTAGATGAGGTCATCGACGAGCAGGTTGAACCAGAAATTACCGAGGAGGAAATTTACCGGGCACAGGTGTCGCATCATTATATTGGTGCCTTGCGTTAAAACCACCATCATCCAGATCAACAAGCTCTCGATTCTGAGGGCTTTTTTTATCTATCACTCAAAAATAGCCTAAGCAATATTGATCAAAACTGGTTGAATTATTCTGTTGAATTTATGGTAATGATTGAAGAAAACTTGATTCCTTGACAGGAAAAGGGCTTTAAATGTTGAAATCTTCAGCGCCATCTTTTGGGAATCTCTGTATAATACGTTGACTTAACGTATAAGGAATCTCTCATGCACTTGGCGGCATTGCATACTCCGAGCCAGATTCAACTCAATAAAGATGGAAATCTAAAACATTTCATCACCATCGAAGGGCTTTCCAAACAAACCCTCACCAAAATTTTGGACACCGCGCAGTCCTTTTTTAATGACCAAAATCAGCTGATCACTAACAACCTGCTGGAAGGTCGTACGGTTATGAACCTGTTTTTTGAGAATTCAACCCGTACCCGTACCACCTTTGAAGCTGCAGCCAAACGTCTTTCGGCCAACGTGCTTAACATTGACATTGCCCGTTCCAGTACCTCTAAAGGCGAAACCCTGCGCGATACGCTGTGGAACTTGGAAGCCATGGCCGCCGATATTTTTGTGGTGCGTCACTCCTCTTCAGGTGCAGCGCATTTTATTGCCAAAGATGTCTGTCCAAATATCGCAATTATTAATGCCGGAGATGGCCGTCATGCCCATCCGACTCAAGCGATGCTGGATATGCTAACCATTCGCCGTGAAACCAAAAAAGACTTTGCTGACATGAGCATTGCCATTATTGGTGATATTAAACATTCACGCGTGGCACGTTCTGATGTGGCGGCGTTGCAAACTTTAGGCTGTAAAGATATCCGCGTGATTGCACCGAATACCTTGCTGCCATTTGGTTTTGGAGAATACGGAGCCGATGTACGCCTGTTTAATAAAATGGAAGATGGCATCCGTGACTGTGATGTGATTATTACCTTGCGTATCCAGAATGAACGGATTGATTCACCGGCGCTGTCCTCACCGGCAGAATTCTACAAAATGTATGGCCTGAACAAAGAGCGTCTGGCGCTGGCCAAACCGGATTGTATCGTGATGCACCCGGGACCGATGAACCGTGGTGTGGAAATTGATTCCAGCATTGCCGATGGCCCGCAATCGGTGATTTTAAATCAGGTGACCAATGGTATTGCGGTGCGTATGGCGGTGCTGGCACTGGCGATGCAGGGTCAGTTGCAGGAACAAGGTTTAATTGAAGCGATTGCGGTATAAGGAATCAGTCATGCGTATTGTAAAAATTGAAAATGTCCGCGTTCTTGATCCAATGCAAAAGACTGATCGCGTGCAAACGGTATATCTGGAAAATGGCAAGCTGGTTGCAGAAACAGCAGATGTGACTGAAACCATTGATGGGCAAGGCAAATGGCTGATGCCAACCATGGTCGATCTGTGCGCGCGGATGCGTGAACCGGGTCAGCAGCAGCACGGCACCTTAAAATCTGAAGGCAAGGCAGCACGTGAAAACGGTATTCTGCACGTATTTACTCCACCAGATTCCAAGCCGATTGTGCAGGACAATGGTGCCTTAATTCATGGTCTGGTCGAAAAAGCCATGCTGGATGGTGGTATTTATTTACAGGTGATTGGCGCACAAACCCAAGGCTTGCAAGGCAAACAGCCTGCCAATATGGCCGGTCTGAAAAAGGGCGGCTGTACCGCAGTTTCCAATGCCAATGCATCCTTTGCCGATGATGATGTCGTGATTCGCACGCTGGAATATGCAGCCGGTCTGGACCTGACCGTGGTGTTCTATGCCGAAGAACCGCAAATTGCCAAAGATGGCTGTGTGCATGAAGGCTTTATTGCTTCACGTCAGGGCTTGCCTATGATTCCGGCGCTGGCCGAAACCGTAGCCATTGCCAAATACCTGTTGATGATTGAAGCGACCAAAGTCCGTGCGCATTTCGGTTTACTGTCCTGTGGCGCTTCGGTCGAGCTGATTAAAATTGCCAAAGAAAAAGGCCTGCCAGTAACCTGTGATGTGGCAATGCATCAGCTGCATTTAACCGATCAGGTGATTGATGGCTTTAACTCGCTGGCGCATGTACGTCCACCGCTACGTGCTGAAAAAGACAAAGAATTGCTGCGTCAGGGCTTAAAAGATGGCGTAATTGATGCGATCTGTACCCATCATGAACCCTTAAGCAGTTCGGCCAAAATGGCACCGTTTGCTGAAACCTTACCGGGCTTTACCGCTTTTGATACCTTTGTGCCCTTGGGTGTGCAACTGGTTGAGGAAGGTCTGTTCAGTCCATTGGAATGGGTGCATACCGTGACACTGGCACCGGCGACGGTTGCGCAAATGGCAGATCGCTGGATGCAGGAAGCTGGCTGGATTCTGGTCGATCCTGAACTGGAGTGGACGCTGGACAAAGACAGCATTCTGTCCCAAGGCAAGAATACACCGCTGATTCAGCAAACCGTGAAAGGCAAGGTAATTCAGACTTTCCTGGCCTAAATTCACCTGTTCAAGAGCCAGCATTTGCTGGCTTTTTTATGTTTTAATTTAAGTACATAAAGAAAAACACAATTATTTACAACGTCTAAAAAATGACCAGATACACTAAAAAATGCGAGTAGAACAATGACAAAAATGAGGCCATATCATGCAAACCAGATTGATAGAATTATTGAAAAATAGCGTGTCATCCATTGTGCTAGACGGGGAAACGGATTACCTCATTGAGAAAAACCGTGCCTTAAATGATTTTTATCCGGTATTTTTATCGGTGTTAAGACACCGGCCATCCCATTGCTGTCCCACAATTTTTCACAAGAGGAAGCTCATTTGAGCTTCCTCTTGTTTTATGGGTATTTTATCGGGTGAAAATAAAGCTTTTAAAGTTCTTCTTTCAAACAAATTCACTTGAATTATT
>NZ_VPBA01000027.1:0-50551 GCF_013418945.1 Acinetobacter sp. YH12112
TAGCAAGAGTGAACCACCTGATCCCTTCCCGAACTCAGAAGTGAAACCTCTTAGCGCTGATGGTAGTGTGGGGTTACCCATGTGAGAGTAAGTCATCGCCAGCTCATTAATTCAAAATCCCCCGAGCAAAAGCTTGGGGGATTTTTTTATGCTTTTAATAAAGCTAAAGAATTATAAGTCCCAGAAAAGTATCTAGGGTCTGTTGACATTTACTGTGCAAAAAAAATAGCGAGAAAGTAGAATTTAATCGCCAAACCAAATCTACTCCTCGCTATGCCTCGTACAATGTTGACTGATCAACACTGGTCTAAGTTAGAAAACATTTTCCGTAATTTTCGTATTTATCTCAAACAAAATCTTCGAAATTTTATTGAAGCTATTCTTTATAGAATCCGTACAGGCTGCCCGTGGCGGGATTTACCTGCTGCCTTCGGAAAGCCAAACTCCATATTCAAGAAATTTTCCCGGTGGTCGAAAGATAATAAGTTATTAAAAATATTTAAGTTAATTTCATCTGATGCTGATCTAGAGTGGGTATTTATTGATACTAGCCATGTGAGGGCTCATCAGCATGCTACAGGAATCAAGGATCAGGCTATCTCAAAAAGTATCGGTGGAAATAGTTCTAAAATTCATTTGGCAGTTGATTCTCATGGGAACCCTGTTCAGTTTTTGATAGAGGATGGTACGACCCATGATGTAAAAGTGGCACCGAAATTAGTTAACAATATAGACCTGCACGAGACAGAAATTCTCTGTGCCGATAAGGGTTATGACTCTGAATCCTTGAGAGAACAGATAGAAAAAACGGGAACTCAAGCTAATATTCCCAAGAAATCCAATACGCTTTCAAATAATGATCATGTGGATTGGTATTTTTATAAAATCAGGCATTTAGTTGAGAATGCCTTTGCTAGATTAAAGCAATTTAGAGGAATTGCCACACGTTATGACAAGCTAAAGCAAAGCTATGAAAATTCTGTTGCCTTAGCTTGTATCTTTATTTGGCTACCATTATGAAATGTCAACAGATCCTAAGCATCATGATCAAATAAATAGAAAGACAAGTATTCGGTCGCAAAAACCGGTCTTTAAATTGTCACTGAATCATCCCAACACTGTCATTTTTTCTTGTTTGAATGGTTTCCCCAATTGCTATTTTTAAACTTTATGAAAAAAAGATCTATTGGCCTTTTTATGGCCGTTGTGTTGGGCTTGAACGGATGTAATGATTCTGATGAAAAGACGCAGGTGACGCCTACACCCTTGATCAATGAGCCAACTTTGGTGGCTTTTGCAAAACTGGATGTGGCCACCTATGCAGAAGGGCCAGATTCCGGTGCATATGTGACCGGTGCAAACGGAATTTTGCCGCCATTTCCAGGGCAGCCTGTGCAAGGTTTTTCGGCTGCTTTAAAAAATAATGATGGGACTTATCTGGTGATGTCTGACAATGGTTTTGGCACGCAAGATAACTCGGCTGACTATCTGCTGCGTTTGCATGTGATTCAACCGACCTTTAGAGCAAAAACAGCAGCTAATGCTGAAGTAAAGCATTTAAGTTATGTGCAGCTGCGTGATCCGAATAAACTGATTCCCTTTTCTATCGTCCATCAAGACACGGTCGAACGTTTATTAACTGGTGCCGATTTTGATCCGGAATCGATGCAACGCGCACCGAATGGCGAGATCTGGATTGGAGATGAGTTTGGACCCTATTTACTGCATTTTTCTGCCGACGGTATATTGCTGAGTCCACCAATTCCATTACCGAATCCACTGAATCCGGCGCAAGAGCTGCGTTCACCTCAGAATCAGTTCAATAAAGAACAGCTGAATTTTGTTGAACCGCTGGTACAGCGTAGTGGTGGCTTTGAGGGTATGGCGATCTCTCAAGATGGAAAATATCTGTATCCGCTGTTGGAAAAGCCATTACTGAACGATAGTTCTAATCGTTTAATCGTGTCTGAATTTGATTTGGCAAAAAAAGTCTATACAGGCAAATATTATTATTTTCCATTGCATACTAGCGCCACCGCGATTGGTGATTTTCAACTGTATAGCCCGACTGAAGGAATTATTATTGAACGGGATGATAGTGAAAACGATCTGCTGGGCTATAAAAAGCTGATTAAAGTCACGCTCAGCACCGCTGGTCAGAATATGCAGAGAGAAGATCTGGTCAATTTGATGGATATTGCCAATCCGGATTTACTTTATGGCACTGCGCGAGCGGGCGATATTGCGACCGGTGAGCGTTTTGGTTTTCCGTTTCAGACCATTGAAGATATTGTCATTGAAGGCCCAGACCTGATTACTGTACTGAATGATAATAACTTCCCGGGTTCAAGCGGACGAAATGCCAATTTGGCCGATGATAATGAAATTATTCAGATCCGTTTGCCAAAAGCATTGTTCTAAATTTATCAGCAATTACAGAAGGTCACCTCGGGTGGCCTTTCTTTATGAAAATTTTTTTGTATATTTTTTAATAAAAGCATGCTATAAAAATTAAAACAGGCATAAAAATTGCTTATAAAACGCGGTATTAAAAAAGGTGGGTAGTATGAAGTTATCAGTGGGATTAAAAGTTGCCAACTCCCTGTCATTGACACCCCAGTTGCAACAGGCCATTCGTTTACTTCAATTATCAAGTTTAGAACTTGAGCAAGAAATTCAATTACAGCTCGATAGTAATCCATTATTAGAGAAAGTTGAAGAACAGGCCGATGTTGAGAGTCTGTCAGCGGCAGATACAGATCGTGATCAAAAAGATTTAACCAATGAATTAAATGCCGATCATCTGCCAGATGATTTACCGGTCGATACCGACTGGGATGATGTCTATACCCATCAGCCGACCAGTTTGGGTACGCCAGAATATGAAGAGCGTGAAGATAACCGTCAGGGTGTACTGGGTTTAAAAGAGCATATGCTGGAGCAGATTAACCTGCTGCATTTTTCTAAAATTGACCAGCTGATTGCTTACTGCATTATTGATTCTCTGGATGATAAGGGTTTTCTGGAAAGCGATATCAGCGAGATTACTGCTTCAGTCCAGCATCTGCTCGATTCGATGGAGTATGAAGACAGCATCGAAGACGATGAAGTGCTGGTGGTATTGAAACATATTCAACGGCTGGAGCCGGTGGGGGTTGGTTCGCGTCATCTGGCGGAATGTCTGTTGATTCAGCTGGAAAGTCTGCCGACAAATACCCCATGTCGTCAGGATGCTATGCAGTTGATGACCCATTATGAGTTATTAATCAGCAATGAAATTCCAAAACTACTCAAGCAGACTGGTTTAAATACCGATCAGCTGAGATGTGCGGTCGAGTTGCTGAAAACTTTGAAACCGCATCCGGGTATGGAGTTTGAAGATAAAGAGTCGGATTATCAGATTCCAGATGTGGTGGTGATGAAAAAAAATGACAGCTGGCAGGTACAGCTGAATCCGGATGTCATGCCAAAGCTCCGGGTTAACTCGTTTTATGCCAATATGATTCGTCGTGCCGATCAGAGTGATGACAATCAGTATTTACGCAATCAGATGCTGGAAGCCAAAAACTTTATCAAGAGTATTGATGAGCGGCATAAAACCTTACTGAAAGTGGCAACCTGTATTGTTGAGCATCAGCGTACTTTTCTGGAAATTGGCGCAGAAGGCATGAAACCTTTGGTGCTACGCGATATTGCCGAAGAGGTCGAGCTGCATGAATCTACGGTATCCCGCGTGACCACCAATAAATATATGCTGACCCCGCGTGGCCTGTTTGAGTTGAAATATTTCTTTTCAAGTCATGTTGGCACTACATCGGGCGGTGAAGCATCGTCAACTGCGATTCGTGCCAAGATCAAAAAACTGATTGCTGAAGAGAACCTGCGTAAGCCTTTGTCTGATAACGCAATTGCCAATATTTTAAAAGAAGAGGGAATTGATGTGGCGCGACGTACGGTTGCAAAATATCGCGAATCTTTACATATTCCATCTTCTTCTGAAAGAAAAGTCTTGATCTAGTTTTGAAAATCTGCCTATTCTAGAGATTCATTATGACAACATAATGAATCTTTTTTTCTATGAGGATGAGTCAAAATGATTGCATGAAGGTATCACTGAGCAGCAGTTCTGGTCCTGTACGTGAATCATTTTGATGATGACTCGTCTAATCCTAACGAAGGTGAGGGATAGAATTATGCAAATAACAATTCGTGGCCATCATTTATCAATTACACCTGCAATTGAAGAAAATATAAAAGCAAAGTTCGCGCAAATGACCAAACATCTGGATCAGGTCAATAGTATGCAGGTGAAGCTCAGTAAAGATCATCAGATCGATAAGCATTCTAAAAAAGGCAGTGCCAACCATATCGCAGAAGCGATTATCCGTTTACCTGGAACGGAGCTGTTTGCCCAGGCCTGTGCTGATGATATGTATACATCGATTAAGAAAATGTCAGAAAAATTAAAACGCCAATTAGACAAGCATCGCAAAATGCAGCTGGTTTATCAGCCTGTCGCGATTTAGCTGAAACAATCGGCAAAAAGAGGTTTTTAAAAAACCTCTTTTTTTATATATAATGTATGTGACTAATGAATTATTTTTTTCATTTATAGTAAAATGACCGGTTTTACACCGTTGGTCCTATAAGAGGTCTTGTGATGAATAATGAACAGCTCGCTGAAATTTTAAAAGCTGCTTTTCCAGAGGCAGATGTAGTCGTTAGTGGGCAGGGTGGTAAATTTGATCTTCGTATTGTCGATGATCAGTTTGAAGGCAAACGTCTTGTTGCACGCCAACAGGCAGTGTATGCGCCGATTAATGCCTTGATCGCCAGCGGTGAAGTTCATGCGGTAACAATTAAAGCAATGACCAAAGAAGAATGGCGTAAAGCAAGCTTATTCGGAGCTTAATAAATTAATGGATAAATTTTTAATTCAGGGCGGTATTAAGCTCGAAGGTGAAGTGCGCATTTCTGGTGCAAAGAATGCAGCATTGCCATTACTGGCTGCCATGATTCTGGCCGACTCACCTATTACCCTGACCAATGTGCCTAATCTGAAAGATGTAAACACACTGGTTAAACTCATTGCGGGCCTCGGTATCACCATGTCTTATGAAGGCGATACTGTGGTGGCCGATACCTCAACCCTGAACAACCAGTTTGCACCGTATGAGCTCGTTAAAACCATGCGTGCGTCTATTTTGGTGCTTGGACCGCTATTGGCGCGCTATGGCAGTGCACAAGTATCACTCCCGGGCGGCTGTGCGATTGGTTCGCGTCCGGTCGATCAGCATTTAAAAGCTTTAGAAGCTTTAGGTGCAGAAATCCAGGTCGAAAATGGCTATGTACATGCCAAAGTCGATGGCCGCTTAAAAGGCGGCGAAGTGGTTTTTGATATGGTAACCGTAGGCGGCACTGAAAATATCTTGATGGCTGCCGTGCTGGCGGATGGTGTCACCACCATCCGGAATGCTGCGCGTGAACCGGAAATCACCGATCTGGCACAAATGCTGATTAAGATGGGTGCCAAAATCGAAGGCCTGGATACCGATACTTTGGTGGTAACTGGTGTAGAAAGTCTGCACGGCTGTGAATATGCGGTAGTGGCGGACCGGATTGAAACCGGTTCCTATCTGGCGGCGGCAGCCATTACTGGTGGCAAGATTAAAACCACGCATACCGATCCGGCCCTGCTGGAATCGGTGCTAGACAAATTTGAAGAGATGGGCGCAGAAGTCACCCGTGGGGATGACTGGATTGAACTGGATATGATGGGTAAACGTCCGAAAGCGGTCAGCTTCCGTACTTTGCCACATCCAGATTTCCCGACCGATATGCAGGCCCAGTTGATGGCGGTGAATGCCGTTGGTCGTGGTTTTGCCACCATCTCTGAAACGATTTTTGAAAACCGTTTTATGCATGTTCCTGAATTGGCACGTATGGGCGCCAATATTCAGGTTGAAGGCAATGATGCTGTGGTAACCGGTGTAGAAAAATTATCTGCAGCACCTGTCATGGCTACAGATTTACGTGCTTCGTTCTCTTTAGTGTTAGCAGCTCTGGCGGCTGAAGGGGAAACACTGATTGACCGTATTTATCATATTGATCGCGGTTATGAAAATGTCGAAGCGAAGTTACAAGGTTTAGGTGCCCAAATTAAGCGAGTAAGTTAATGAGCGATATGAGAAACGATGATCCAAACTTTGACGTAATGGGCAATTTTGATCATGGTTTAACTTTAGCATTAAGTAAGGGACGTATTTTAAAAGAGACACTGCCGCTGCTGGAAACAGCGGGCATTAACTTGCTGGAAGATCCTGAAAAATCCCGTAAGTTAATTTTTCCAACCACCCATAAACAGGTGCGTATTCTGATTTTACGTGCTTCTGATGTGCCGACCTATGTGGAAAATGGCGCAGCAGATTTAGGTGTGGCAGGTAAAGATGTCTTGATGGAACATGGCGCACAAAATGTCTATGAACCATTAGATTTAAAAATTGCCAACTGTAAACTGATGACAGCGGGTAAAGTCGGTATGGTTCGTCCAAAAGGCCGCTTAAAAATTGCGACCAAATATGTGAACCTGACCCGTCAATACTATGCCAGCCTGGGTGAACAGGTTGATGTGATCAAGCTTTACGGTTCGATGGAACTGGCACCGCTGGTCGGCCTGGGTGATTACATTGTCGATGTGGTCGATACCGGAAATACGTTACGTGCCAATGGTTTAGAACCACTGGAAGAAATCTGTAAAGTATCTTCCCGTTTAATCGTCAACAAAGCCAGTTTTAAACGTAAACAGGCGTTGTTAAATCCGATTATTGCCCAGCTAGAACAGGCTGTGGCTGATCGTGAACAGGCCAAACAGGCGTAAGTTGTTCAAATAAAAGACCGCTCTTGAGAGCGGTTTTTTATGGCGGTCTATGAGAACAGTCCTGTTAATACTTTTCTTCAATTTGAGCAAAAGTAATTTTCCATAAAAGTCCGTGGCCCAATGCGCGATTGATACCCACAAAAGCCTTGAAAACAGGTAAACTAATCTTTTCCATATCAACCTTGTGGGTAAATTGATGCGACGTTTATCGACTCAAGATCAGAACTTCAAGCAGGTGTTTGCTGACTTGTTGGCTTTTGAAACAGTGAGTGATCCAGAACTGTTAAAAACCGTAGACCAAATCATTGCTGATGTCCGTCAGCATGGTGATGCTCATGTTCTTAAATTAACTCAGCAGTTCGATCGACATCCCGCGCATCAATTTTCAGATCTAGAACTGACCCAGGAACAGCTTAAAGCTGCCTTTGACGCATTAAACACTGAAGTGCGTGAGGCACTGGAGCTGGCTGCAGCACGTATCCGTGAATTCCACCAGGCGCAAAAGCAGGATGGCTGGACCTATGTTGATGCCTTGGGCAATACCTTGGGTCAGAAAGTCACGCCACTGGACCGCGTGGGCATTTACGTGCCGGGTGGTCTGGCGTCTTATCCATCTTCAGTACTCATGAATGCTGTTCCTGCGCATGTCGCGGGTGTGCCTGAAATTATCATGGTGGTTCCGGCGCCGAATGGTGAGTTGAATCCACTGGTTCTGGCGGCGGCCTATTTAGCGGGCGTGACACGTCTGTTTACCATTGGTGGTGCACAAGCGGTCGCGGCGCTGGCCTATGGTACAGAAACCATTCCATCGGTCGACAAAATTACCGGTCCAGGTAACCGTTTTGTCGCAGCAGCAAAACGTGCGGTATTTGGTCAAGTCGGTATTGATATGATCGCCGGACCTTCGGAAATTTTAGTTTATGCCGAAGGCGAGAATAATGCAGAGTGGTTGGCGATGGATTTATTGTCACAAGCCGAGCACGACACCGTCGCGCAAGCAGTATTCATTACACCAGATGAAGAATTATTGAATGCTGTTGATGGCTGGATTGAAAAGCACCTAGAAGCATTGCCAAAAGCAGAGATCGCTCGTACCTCGATTGAAAACCGTGGTGCATTGGTATTGGTGAAGGATCGTCAGGAAGCGATTGAGTTAATTAATCAGGTGGCACCTGAACACCTGGAATTATGCATGGATGATCCGCAAGTGATGGCAGAAGATATTCGTCATGCCGGGGCAATCTTTATGGGACGTTATACCCCTGAAGCGATTGGGGATTACTGTGCTGGTCCAAACCACGTGCTGCCAACCTCAGGTACTGCGCGTTTCTCCTCACCGCTGGGTGTGTATGATTTCCAGAAACGTTCTAGCCTGATCATGTGTTCGCAAGAAGGGGTGAAAACTCTGGCCAAAACTGCGGATGTATTGGCGCAGCAAGAGAACCTGGATGCACATGCGAGATCAGCACGTTATCGTTATCAGTAATTAAAGAAATAGAAAACCTCTCCCTAGCCCTCACTTGCGCTTCATTTTAAAGCTGTGCTTTAAAACTTGCTCAGGAGAGGGAACTTTGAGAATTTAAAAATGAATATCACCACCGAACAAATGCGCTTCTGGAGTCCGGCAGTACGTGAATTAGAACCGTACGTACCGGGCGAACAACCGAAAATCCAGAATTTACTCAAATTGAATACCAATGAAAACCCGTATCCGCCATCGCCAAAAGTGGTGGAAGCGGTGCAGAAGGTACTGGCAAACTCGGCGGATGCGTTACGTTTGTATCCAGACCCGGATGCTTCCGAGTTAAAACAGGCCATTGCCAAACAGCAGCAGGTACCGGTTGAGCAGGTTTTTGTCGGCAATGGTTCTGATGAAGTGCTGGCACATATCTTTAAAGCCTTCTTTGTTCAGGATCTGCCGCTGTTGTATCCGGATATTACCTATAGTTTCTACCCGGTCTATAGCCAGTTTTTTGGGGTTAATACCCAGGTCATCCCTCTAAATGACAATTTTGAAATTGTGGTGGATGATTATAAGCAGCCAAATGGCGGCATTATTATTACCAATCCGAATGCACCAACCAGTATTGATATGGGCCTGGCTGCCATTGAGGAAGTGCTTCAAGCCAATCCAAACTCAGTTGTGGTGATTGATGAGGCCTATGTAGACTTTGGTGCCGAATCTGCGGTCAGCCTGGTGGAAAAATACGAGAATTTAGTGGTATGTCAAACCACATCTAAATCGCGTTCTTTGGCTGGTTTACGGGTCGGTTTTGCGATTGCCCAGCCACATTTAATTGCTGCGCTGGAAGCGGTGAAAAACAGCTTTAACTCTTATCCAATGGATCGTTTCGCGATTGCAGCAGCTGTCGCATCGTTTGAAGATCAGGAATACTTTGAAGCGCAGAACCAGAAAGTGATTGCGAGTCGCGAAACACTGGTAGCTCAGCTGGCTGAGCTGGGTTTTAAGGTATTGCCATCGAGTGCCAACTTTATTTTTGCTTCACTGCCAAGTAAAGACGCGGGTGAATTGGCAGCTGAATTGCGTGAACGTGGCATCATTGTGCGTTATTTTAACAAGCCACGGATTAACCAATTCCTTCGGATCACCATCGGTACCGATGAACAAAACCAGCGTTTAGTGGATACTTTGAAAAACGAGATTTTGGCTTAAGTGAATCCACCCTAACCCTCCTTTGATAAAGGAGGGAACTCTTCCCTCTAGAAAAGGTGAGAAACAATGGTTCTCAAGGGGAGGGATTCATAAAAAAGCGACTCAATTGAGTCGCTTTTTTATTTATTCAGGTGTGTACCAGGTATTGAGTAAATCCAGCATCGCCGAAACCTTATCAAAACATTCCTGATATTCTGCATCACAATCAGAGGCAATGGTAATACCACCACCGGCCCATAACGAAACTTCGTGTTGATATTTTTGAATCGAGCGAATCAGAATATTCCAGGAACCGGTACCATCAAAATTAAAATAACCCATTGATCCGCAATAGGCCCCGCGTGGTGTGCCTTCCAGCTCTTCAATAATCTGCATGGCGCGAATTTTAGGGGCGCCAGTAATCGAGCCGCCCGGAAGTGCAGACAGCAATACATCTAGTGGATTGATCTCTGCTTTTAACGTCGCGGTGATTTCACTCACCATATGATGTACTTGTTTAAATGATTCAATATTGAATAACTTCGGCGTTTTTACTGAACCGGTTTCGGCATAGACACTCAGATCATTACGCAGTAAATCGACGATCATCACATTTTCAGCTTGATCTTTTTCAGAATTTTTTAAGGTCTGTTTAGATTGTTCATCTAATCGTGGATCTGTATAGCGTGGCATGGTGCCTTTAATCGGTTTGGTGAGGAGTTGCCGATGAGGCAGAAAATCAATAAATAATTCAGGTGAACAGCTAAGTAATTCAAAGTCATTTATTTTTAAATAACCAGCATAAGGAGCATGGGTTAGCGCCCAAAAATCTGCAGCGGTATTTAATAATAATCCTTCCGCAGAACCTTTAAATTCCTGGGTTAAATTAATCTGATAACAATCACCTGCAACAATATAATCCTGGACTTGATTAAAGGCCTGTTGATATTCAGTTTTATTCCAGCGTGCGGTACAGGCCTGAGTTAATTTAAATGAATTCTCCTGTTTTTGAGCCAACAAATTTTGAATATAAGTCAATAAAAATTCGGCTTGCTGCTCATCGCTGGTGAAATACCAGTGCCCATTTTCCAGAGTTAGAAAACTGTGAAATTGTCCTAGAAATAAACACGGTTGAGCTTTGCTTTGAGTATGAATGTGCTGTTGGGCGGCATAATCGTAGCTGATAAAACCGATCAGCCCACCTTTAAAATAACTGTCGCCAATACAACCAGTTGCCTGCAAAAAGTCATCTAAAGAAGGCGCTGCTGTTTCTTCAAGATAATGATTAAAACTGTGTTGCTTAAAATACTGCCATTTATTTTGTTGAATAAGGTAGTAATGTTTTGCCGATAAGCCAATAATCGGTTGGCCATTATTTTCTAAATAAACAAGATGTGAGAGTGAACCCAGCGCCTTTAAAATTTCTGCTGGGGTATAGGAGGATTCACAAAGTACTTGTTTGTAGAAAGATGAGGTGGCCATAAATTTGGAGAAAATCAACAATAAATATCTATTTTACCTGATTCTGCGCCAAGAAAATGCTTATGACCGTTTATCGGCAAGCTGAAAAATATGATCAATAGCAGTTGAACAAAAATTGACAGGGGGATAACTTTGTTAGTGCTATCCAGCCGCTCAAGGAAATACGTAGCAGGTTGCTAAAAACAAATAATCAACCCGCTGCACAAGAGTGGTAACAATCAAAAAAATAATACTCTTGGGAGAGTAAATATGAAAACATTTACTAAACTAGCTTTAGTATCTTCAATGGCATTAAGTGCAAATGCATTTGCAATGCAGGCAATGGATGATTCAGCACTTAGCGCAACCACAGGTCAAGATGGTTTATCGATTGGTATCGGTATTTCAAAAATTGAAATTGAAAAGCTCTTTATCCATGATAATGATGGTTTAAATGGTACCATTGATAATGCTGGTGCGATTGTTATTCAAGGGAATGGCATTGCTGGTGATGCGAATGAAAACTTTGGTATCGTCGTTGGTGCTAACTATGATGATGGAGGTGTTTATCTACTTGACTCTCGTAACTTGGCAGATTTAAAAATTGACTCTGATGCCGGTGCAGGTGGTGGTAACACAGCCTTTATTAACATCGCAGCTGATGTGTCTGGTCTGGATATTAAAATTGGTGAGATTGGTGTAACTGCTTCGGGTGTGCAAGGCAGCGCAAGCTCAACCTCAGCACTTCGCCGTGGTGGTGACGACAATAACTACAATGCGATTATTTCAGGTTTATCGCTTAAGACAGGCCCAATGACAGCCAATATCCAGTTAGGTGCTGCGCCACAAGGGGCGATGATTAAACTGAATACTACGATGAAGGGTGGTCTTGAAATTAATAATTTGGGTATTCTGGATAACTCAACGGCAAGTGCTGAGCGTGCAGCAGGTGAGATCTTTATTGAAAGTATTAAAATTGCCGATGCAGATAAGAATGACTTAACCATTACACAAGATGTGCGTGTTATGGGTGCAAGTGTCAGCAACCCGGATGACAAAGGTTATATCCAGATGATTAGCCATGGTGGTGCTAAAGATCACTATGTACAAGGTGTTCATTTAGGTAGCCGAGATGCTGCATCTATCGGTGATGTTGAAATTCAAGGTATGCAAACCTATTTCAGCCCAGCGGCTGGTCAATATCTTCCGGGGGCGGTTATCACTATTCGTGGTCACTAAGTCTTCTATTGAAAAAGCGCGTGTTTTCACGCGCTTTTTTTTACACAAAAACTGTAAAAGTTGGCAAAAATATAAAAAAATACTGTTTTTTTTCTAAAAAAAAGGTATCTTGCTAAATACATGGAAGTAGAGTTCTTACTCTAAAAATAAAAAATGAACTGGCAGAGCTGCCTGGAACTTGAAAAGTAAAAAATTATGTTAGAGATCGCATTAGGCTCGGCATTGATGTATTACGCTGCCACACAAGCCTTCGACTTAAAGGAACAACATCCGGAAACCGTACGCTATACGGAGACACTGGATTCCCGCAATTCTTCTTTTACCCGTATGCATCGTGAGCCTGTACGTATTCAACCTGCTTTACAAGATCAATTCCGGGGCATTGTACGTCAGGCTTATGACTATAGCTGTGGATCGGCCGCTTTAACCACGCTGTTAAATGGTTATGTCGGAACCCGATTGACAGAGCAGCAGACCATGAGTGGTTTGCTACGTTATGGGGAATATGAGCGCATTATTGAACGGCGTAGTTTCTCTTTGCTGGATATGAAACGTTTTGTTGCTGCATTGGGCATGGAAAGTGGCGGCTATCGTGGGGAATTTTCAGATCTGGTCAAGCAGGGCCAGCCCGCAATTGTGCCGATTTCCTATGCCGGTTTTAAGCATTTTGTGGTGTATAAGGCCTATAAGGATGGCCGGGTCTATGTGGCCGACCCGGCACTGGGGAATATCAGTTTTGATGAGCAGCGTTTTAAAGAGGTGTGGGAAAACAATACCTTGTTCCTGATTAATGTGGCGCCTGAATATCGTAAAGACTTCTTGGCTTTACAGGATAGTGATATGCGCCATGTTGAAGATGCCACTGTTAACCATCATGCCTTTGTCAATATTCAATATCCACAATTCTATATGGACAAAATTGCCGATAAAGCCTCGACCATTCGTTTAGAACGAAACATAAATCCTGAGTCAGAGAATTTCGGCGAACATCAGTACAACTTTTTAAGACTCTATTATAAAAGTAAGTAAATATTTACTTTAAAAACGAAAAAAAATTAAAAATTGGAAGGGAAGAAGATGAAATCTAAATGGATGAATAAAACCGTATTGGCCATCAGTATCCAAATGGTCTGGGGCGCAGCTGCTTATGCTGCAGAAGAGCCACAATTAGGACAATATGAAGCAGTAGAAGAGCAGCAGCTTGCGTCAGAAGCCACAGCTCCAGCAGAAAACTCAAGCCCTGAAGAAGTTAGCACTGAAGCAGTTGCTGAGGCCAATATTGAAACAGCAACAGCGACTGCACCGAGTGCTGAGCAGGCTGCATCAACTGCGTTACAGCGGCAGGAAGGGGATGCTACCAAAGAAGCCAATCTGGAAGAAGTCTTTACCTCCAATGAACGCCAATATTCCTTAATCAAAAAAGGCAATATCTCATCTTATTACGATATTGATTATACCTATTATCGTGATACGCAGATTGATATGGAAATGGCGCAAGGCCAAATCTATCAGTTACGTGTTCAGGAAAATGCATCGCATGCATTGACCAATACTTTCACCGTTCAATATGGATTATTGGATAACCTGACCTTAACCGCCTCTTTACCTTTGGTGGCCAAGACCGATCAATTAAAAGATGCGAATACCGCGGGTCTGGGAGATATTTCTTTAGGCGCACGCTGGGAACCTTTCCCTTTAAAAGCCGGCCGTTTGCCACTAATTTTATTCGGAAATCTTTCGACCAAAACCGGTGATAGCCCGTATGAAATTAATAGCACTACCGAACTTGCGACCGGTAAGGGCTATTATTCTGCAGGGATTGGAGCCAGTACGCGTAAATATATCGACCCAGTGGTGTTATTCGCTTCGGTCTCCGCCAATTATGGTTTTAAAGAGTCGGGCTTAAACCAAGTTCGTGGCCCACGTATTATTGAGGAATTTGAGCCGGGCATTAGTGGTGGTTTCGCCTTTGGTTTTGCCTATTCCTTTAACTACGATGTTTCAATGACCATGTCGTATCAGCAGAGTTTTAATACTGGTGCTGAATTTATGTATGATGGAGGAGAGTCTTATTCTCCGGCCGATCAGACCAGTTCTACCCTGGCCATTTCTTTAGGGGTGCGCGTTTCTCCTGAAACGATTGTCAATGGTACTGTTGGTATTGGTTTGACAGAAGATGCACCGGATGTGTCTTTAGGTCTGTCTTTCCCACTCGATATTCTGGGCTTTGGTAAGAAACTTCGCTAAGAGGCTGGTCGTATGAAAATAATTCGACTTCGCCCGTTAGTGTCTGCGCTGATCTTATCGGGCTGTTCGAGTGCTGCTTTTGCACAATTGGGACAAAACCTGTCTGTCGATATCCGTTCCTTGACCATGGGCAACGCGGTCACGGCAGATCCACCGGGCATTAGTGCCATTCATTTTAACCCGGCAGCCTTAACTAAAATTGAAGGCTTGCAAACCGATGTACAAGGGGTGCTGGCGCACTTTGATGTACAGCGTGAGTTTTCTGCGCCAGCCGACTATAACGTATTTGGTTATTCCGATGATCCACTGGTCTGTCATGATGGACCGGAAATTCTGGCTGACTTTTGTACCGACTTTAAAGGTGAAGTATCGGGTGATGTGGAATATGCATCGCTGTATGTGCCGGTACTGAAAAAGTTTGTTGATCTGGGTGAAGGCATGCCACTGGCCGCACCAACAGCAGGGATTGCCTACAATCCGCCGGGGTCTAAAACCACCTTTGCTACTGCGATGTATGCGCCGTTAATTGCCGGTTTTGGTGCTGAAGATGGCAACCCAGGTAACTTCATGGGGCAGCAGGTGGCACTGGAACGGATTACCTATCTATCACCGTCAATTGCCTATCAGGTCAATGATGAGCTATCGGTCGGGGCATCGGTGGGGATGTCCTACCAGGCCATTGCCATGAATACCGACTTGCGTTTCCCGAATGACCTGATCGGGATGCTGCGGATGATTGATGAAGTCGTCTGTACCCCGTTTAAAGAAAACTCCGATATTATTACCGATATTCTGTTGCTGGGGATTTGTAACGCACAGGAAGGCATGAATCCGTTTGGTCGTTTTGGACAAATGGATCTGGCCGTCGAGCAAAGTCTGAGCCCAAGCTATAACCTCGGGGTGTTATGGGAGCCACGTGAAGATTTCAGCTTTGGTATGGTCTATCAAAGCTCCGCCAAAATGCGGCTCAAAGGTAAATATCATATTGATAATGCCAAGGCGCCGAGTGAGCTGATTAAAGGCTTGATGTCTTCCCCAACCGGGCAAATTTTGGCGGCAATTTTAGGCTTCCCGAACTATATTCCGGCCAGTGAGTCAGGGCTGGTGGCGATGGATTTTGAATATCCAGCGCATTTCCAGGCCGGGATTAAATACAAGGTAATGCCAGATTTACAGGTGAACTTTGATGTCGGCTGGACCGATTATGCTGCTTGGGACAAGTTCAAGTTTGAATTTGACCGCCAGATTTCTGCCCTGAAAATTGCCAAATTATTGTCTGAACATGTCTCTGACAGCTCGCTGGCCTTGCCGATGGGCTTCCAGTCACCATGGAGTTGGGGCATCGGGATTGAATATTCTGCTACCGACCGTTTAAAGCTGCGTGCCGGTTATGAACCACGAACCAGTGCGATTCCAGATGACAAGCGTAATACCATGGTACCCATTAATAATGCACGTCTGTTTGGTTTAGGTGTGGGCTATCGTTTTGATGCCGATACTGACCTGGATTTATCGATCGGCTTTCTGCAAAGCCGGGACAAAATTCCAGCCAATACCAGTAGCCTAGCCAACAAAGAAGGGGTGAATAACTTATTACTCAACCCGTATGCGGGACTGAATGTCAAAACCGCTAGCAACATTACAATTTTAGGTCTGAGCTATAGAACACGATGGTAAAAGTGACAAAGCGTTTATCTGGCTTGATTTGCCTGTCTTCACTCTTGGCGCTGTCTTTGGGCTCGGCCAGTGTAAGTTATGCCAATGAGTTTTATACCATTATTGGCCCGGATGGCCGGCCGATGGTGGTACAGCGTAAGGCCGAAACCCGGCCGGCCGCGAAAAAAGAAGCTGTGCCGGTAAACAAAACGCAGGCACAAAGTAGAGCATCGTCTGCTTTGAATCCGGCGCAGCCGCAAGCGCAAATTCCCGTTTCTGAACCTGTCAGAGCTCCTGCTGTTGCAGTCGTACCCACAGTTAGTACTGTACCGACTCAACCAGTCACTACGGTAAAACTCACAGAAAGTATCCCACAAAAAACACCAGATACAGCAGTTGTGGAACAGCCTGTCGTCACACCAGTTGTATCGGCAACCACAAAACCGGTATCAGCTTCATCATCTCCAACGATTACATCTGTCATCCCGCAAACTGAATCTCAGAAAGTATTGAAGACTGTGCAAGCTGATCAACCAGACCGTACTTCATCTTCCGGTTTTACCGAAATGGAAGGGGAGCAGTACGTCAATAATGAATACCTGGAACACAGTGAATTTAACCTGGAGGGGAAAAAGCGTTTTTATATGATGCCGGAAGGCGTAGTTGACAGTAAATTGGGCGGTGGTGCGACCCGGGTGCAGGTGGTAGAACGTGAAAAAGGAGTCGGACAATCGGTGCTGGATCGCCTGTTCAAGAAACGCCAGCCAGAAAGTGTCAAGCCAATGGTGCTGTCATCGACTTATTATCGTATTGCACAGGCCGATGCCATCAGCAGTTTAGGCCAGTCCTGTTTTAACAATAAAAAAATTAAACATGCCAAGACCCTGGCCGTACAGAAAGACGTCAATCTCTGGCCACGTGCACCATTAACAGATGAATTTGATTATGAGGTGGTGAAGCTGGAGGGAGATTTACGCCATCTTCAGGTGAATTCATACGCTTCTAAAACCCGGCAACCTACATTTTACTGGCCTTTTGCCGTTTTTCTGGATGCGCAAGGCTGTGTGATTGAAGGTGCAGGCGGCTACAAGAGCCAGGATACTCAATCCACCTTATTGCAACATGAGCAGGTGGAAGGGGTGATTCAATTGCCGGCTCAAACCCGTTATCTTCTTTTAACCCCGCTGGCATCGGCAATCGATATGGAAAACCGCCAGTTAAGTAATCAGGGCCAATTGAAAATTATTGCCTTAGATCAATAAAAAACATGAGACATCAGGATGAAGAAATCAAATATTTTAGCCTTGGGCAGTACCGCCTTGATGATGGCATTCAGTGGCTGTGGTGGTGAAAGTGCCAATGTCATTCCAGAGCCGAATATTGTGTCGGAAATTAATGGCAGTTGTGTTAGCGGGCAAAACTGTGTGGAGTTTGCCCTGGATTATCCGGTGGATGGCCTGAATTTCACCTGTAGCAGTGATCCAAGCAAAACCTATATTACCCTGATTGCGCCAACCACCAATGCCGCCACAGGTAAATGTAGTGCCGGTGATAAAGTCCATTTCTTTATTCAGGAAAAAACAGAAAAATCAATTAATCTGGGGACAGTAAGCCTAGCTGATATTGGTCTGGCCAATTCGGTCAGTGCCAGCTTGCCGCGTTTAACCCTGCTGGATATTGCCCGTGGCTTAACCGGACAGGCCGCAACCGAACTGACCCCATCGGATTCAACTGTTCAAGTGGCACAGGCAATTACACGTATTTTACAGGCTTTATCAATTGAAAGTTCCAAGAACCAGGAGCGGCCAACCATTGCCGGTGATGTGCAGCCACTTTATATTTCTGCGCTAAAAAAAGAACAGCTGGATGATATTTTGGGTTCGGTGACGCTGGAGGATTACCGTTCCGGTGCCTATGTCAGCAAGTTAAGTCCTTGGGTTGACTTGAGCACCGTCAGTGATGCGCAGGCCTTTGACGCGCTGAAAACCCTGGTTTATATGACCAACTCTGCCTCTTATCAGGCCAATTATCCGGTACTGGCTGTGGAGGGTTCGACCTTACCACAAGGTTTATATGGCTGTAATCAGGATGATTGCAAACAGAACTCGAATACCTTAAGACACCTGATTGGCCAGTTCCAGTTGATGACCGATCGCTCGGGTTATACTTTTGGTTATGGTATGCAGTGGCGCGGAACCATGTCGACCAGCAATGAAAACCCGTTATTGACCATTACGGCCGATTTCTTAAAACGTGTCCGCCCGGAACTGATGACCGCAGCGGCGCAAAATAACTGGATTAATCCACTGAATGAAACGATCCAGGGGCCTTATCGTTTTAGCATCAACAGTAACCGGACTGAAGATTTTACCGTGACCCAAGGGAAACTGTATAACGATTATATGATTGCCGGCACCGAAGGTATTTATAAAACCCTGACCAAGTTCCCGACAGGAAAACCGGAAGAATATGGCCGCTGGACCCAGACCATTGGTACGGATCAGTTCAAGGGCTCACTGGATATCTATAAATATTTCCAGGTGAACTTCCTGGATAACCGGATCTTTACTTCGGCGAAAAATGTGGCCTTGGGTGAGCGTTATATTTTCCCGTTATATGCCACCCTGAATTTCAATTTTGCCAATAATGCCGCGCCAGCAATGAAACTCGGGATTGTGCTGGATGAGCAGGGCAATATCCGTACCGATATTAGCCCAAATCCGACCGCAACCGATCTGTCGGGAAGCTGTGCAGTCGCTACAGATAGCAGTACGCCAGAGATTGTGGATAGTAATAATGTCACGCAATATCGTATTGGTGTGCTGGGAGCAACTGATCTGAGCAATCAGGCGATTACCCTGCGGATGATTCTGGCGAATCCGGTTTTTAATCAGCTGAATGGTGCGGTAATTGGCCTGAATACCCGGGTTGACAATACCCAGGGCGAGCAGGCCATGGTGGTGGGTGGTGCGCGACTGAATATGGGCAATCTGGTCAATCATACCTCGACCCGGATTAGCCTGAGTGACTTCTCCGGCAACAACACGGTGTCATGGAGTAACCTGTATACCTTGCAGCTCAAGACTTTTACCAATCAGGATAGCAACAATGCTACGGATGCCGATAAAGAACTGGCTAAACTCACCGGTGGAACCGTGAGCATCGAAGTGGCGGACTGTTATAACCCGGAACAGGTGCGTATCCAGTAACAGCAATATATTCATTAAAATACAAAAGCCCATCTACGGATGGGCTTTTTCTTGGCGGGGATATTTATTGTTAACCAGTATGATCCAAACGCGTACCCAAGGTTTCCAGATGAGTCGGGAAATGCTGGTTTTTGCGATCTTCAAAATAATGTCTTAAGGTGTGTTCCACGCTTGGGAAGGCCAGTTCTGCCCATGGAATTTCATCTTCGCTAAACAGGCGCGATTCAATGGTTTCTTCACCCGCCCCAAATTGACCTTCAATCAGCTGCGCTTTAAACAGCACATAAATCTGGCCAATCCGTGGAATGTTGTACATACAGTACAGCTGCTCAATTTCGATTTCCGCTTCTGCTTCTTCACGGGTTTCACGTGCCGCGCCTTGTTCCATGGTTTCAAACAGTTCCATATAACCGGCAGGTAGGGTCCAGAGTCCATAACGCGGTTCAATGGCACGGCGGCATAATAACACCTGATCTTCCCACAGCACCAAAGCACCGCAAATCACTTTCGGATTCACATAATGAATACTACCACAATGGCTGCAAACACGGCGTAACTGATGATCGCCTAAAGGAATTTTTTCCGTTGTTTTATGTCCACACGTTCCGCAAAAGTTCATATTCAGCATCAACGATAAAGTTGCTGATCAGCATAACTGAAAAAATGAACTTTGGCATCATTTCTATCCTTTTGCCCAGAATTTCAGCTATGATGAAAGTCAGGCAATCAGGATAATAAAAGATGGTAGAGCATTCATTGACACAGGAATTGCAACAGCGCTTACGCTTCTCGCGAAGTATGCGTGAGGCGCATGCGGCCGTGTTGATTGCCATTACCGATGAAGCTCAGCCGAAAGTCCTGCTGACCCGCCGCTCGGCCTATTTAAACAGCCATGCCGGTGAGGTGTCTTTCCCGGGCGGCAAGCGCGATCCGCAGGATACCAGTAATATTGTGGTGGCACTGCGCGAAGCACAGGAAGAAACCGCGCTGAATCCTTTTGATGTGGAACTGATTGGCGATTTGCCAATGCAAAAATCGCGTAATGGCATGCTGGTCAAACCCATTGTCGGCCTGATTCCACCGGAGGTGCAGCTGTCAGCGCAACCGACCGAAATTGACCGTATTTTTTTCGCCTCTTTAAAAAATCTGATGGAAGCGCCGCCGGTGCCATATGAGGTGCGCTATGCCCATCAGTCCTTATATTTTCCCAGCATGCGCGTTGAAAATGAGATTGTCTGGGGATTAACTGCACGGATGCTGGTGGCTTTATTTCAGTATGGGCTGGATTATCAAAAAGAATGGCCATTTTTACTGAATTCACCGACGTTTCGATTTAAATCATCTAAATAGGGAATTTTAATGTTGTATAAATTTCAGGGCATTGCCCCAAAAGCATTACATCAACCATGGGATGGTTGGGTCGCCGAAACCGCAACGGTCATTGGTCAGGTCGAGCTGGGCCGGCAGGTGAGTATCTGGTTTGGCGCGGTGGTGCGTGGCGATAACAGCCTGATTCGTCTTGGAGATTTTAGTAATGTCCAGGAAAATGCGGTGCTGCATACCGATGCGGGTATTGAGATGCAGATTGGTAACTATGTCACTATCGGTCATCAGGCCATGTTGCATGGCTGTACCATCGGCGATAACAGCCTGATTGGTATTAACGCGGTGGTGCTGAATCATGCCGTGATTGGGAAAAACTGTATTATTGGCGCCAATGCGCTGATTCCGGAAGGCAAAGTCATCCCGGATAATTCGGTGGTGATGGGTTCTCCCGGCAAGATTGTAAAAACCCTGGATGAAGCAGGGGCAGCCCGCCTGAAACTGAGTGCCTTACATTATGCCGAGCACTTCAAGCATTTCCAGCAACTGGAAAAAGTCGAACTTTAAGATACCTAAAGGCCAGTTTGAAACTGGCTTTTTTTCTGTGTGAAAGCCGGTGAAGTTCTCGCCTAGTGTCTAGGAGTGGAGTATGATAGCGGCCAGTTTTTAAAATTTAATTTTAAGGTTGTGCATGAAGTTACTGGCATTGGAAACTGCCAATGAGCAGTGTTCCGTTTCGATTGTAAATGACACGCAGGAACTGTTTTTTCAGTTGGATGAGCGCGCCAAGGCACAAACCCAAACCATTCTCCCGATGATTGAGCAAGGTTTTGCTCAGACCGAAACGGCCACTGCCGATTTAACCGCAGTGGCCTTTAGCCGTGGCCCGGGCTCGTTCAGTGGCGTGCGGATTAATGCCGCGGTGGCACAGGCACTGGCCTGGTCACATGATCTTCCGGTCATTCCGGTATCGACCTTGCAGGCACTGGCACAAGCGGCTTATCGGCTAGCAGGTTTAAGCGCGGTAACAGCAGTGCTGGATGCGCGGATGAATGAAGTCTATATCGCCAGTTTCCAGTTAGATGCAGAAGGCATTATGCAGCCGGTGAGCGAAGAACAGTTATTGGGCTATAGTAATGCGGCGGCCGTAGCGCAGTACCCATTGGTAGGCTCAGGTTCAACCTTATTGCAACAAGAACAAACACAATACAAAGACTTAAGTGCAACGGCGCAAGATATTGCTACCATTGCACGCGTATTGGCCCAACGTGAAGCATGGGTCAGTGCGGAATACGCATTACCGGTGTATTTGCGGGATAATGCTTGGAAAAAAATTCCAGAACAAGGCAAATCATAACTAGGATTTTCTATGGATTTTTTACTGCTGCTGAAAGCGGCAATTATGGGAATTGTTGAAGGAATCACAGAATTCTTACCAATTTCCAGTACCGGCCATTTAATTTTGGCTTCAGAACTGATGAACTTCTGGACCAAAGAAAAAAGTGATGTTTTTGTAATTGCCATTCAAATGGGGGCAATTGCAGCAGTGATTTATGAATACTGGACCCGGCTTTGGGGCGCAGCCACCGGCATGTTCACCGGCGAAGAAACCGGACGCCGTCTGGGCTTTGGCCTGATTCTGGCCTCGCTGCCGATTATTCTGATTGGTTTGGCTTTCGGGCAAACCGTGAAAGCGATGTTGTTTAATGATATCGCCGTGGCCATTGGTCTGATTATTGGTGGTCTGATCATTATCTGGATTGAGAAGCATCCACCTCAAGTACGGGCACAGGAAGTTGAAGACCTGACCTATAAAGATGCAATCTGGATTGGTCTGATTCAGGTACTGTCTTTAATTCCGGGCACTTCACGTTCGGGTGCGACCATTATTGGGGCGATGTTCCTGGGCGTATCACGTAAAGCGGCGACAGAATTCTCGTTCTTTCTGGGAATTCCGGTGATTATTGGCGCAGGCTTGCTGGATTTATATCAAAGTTATGATGTCTTCCAGACCACGCAGGACTGGACCGTACTGAGCGTCGGGATTATTGTTTCCTTTATCTCCGCATTAATCTTAATTCGCGCGCTGGTGGCGTATGTGGCCAAACGCGACTTTATGATTTTTGCCTGGTATCGTATTGTGTCAGGCCTTCTGATTTTACTCTTTGCATATACAGGCTGGACCTTATGGTAAGCGAACTTCGCTGCTATACCGAACCCGCATTTTTTGAGAAAGCACAGCACTATCAGGCTGTGCTTTCTTCACGTGGGGTTACCCTTCAAATTGATGTCATCGACAAACTGAATGCACGTTTTTTAAGACTGCATCCAGACATGGCGCTGTGCGTTGATGCCGATGGCCTGTGGCTATGTGCGCTGGGCATGAAAATGCAGCCAGACTGGCAGGCTGAAATTCCGCGTTTAAAACGCGCGTCATTAAAGTCAGAAATGCTGGCCCGTGCCTGTAACCTGGCGGAAAAACCGCAGCTGATTGATGCAACTGCAGGTCTGGGCCATGACAGTTTGCTGATGGCGCATCTGGGTGCTGAGGTGACGCTGGTGGAACGGCATCCGATTCTGTTTAGTTTATTGGAAGATAGCTACCAGCGCGCCCTACAGGACCCGTTTTTAAGCAAGGTTGCCGCACGCATCCAGCTGGTTTTTTCCGATTCGGCTGATTACTTAAAAGCGCAGGCAGAAGCAGGGCAGGCTGTTGATGTGGTGTATCTGGACCCGATGTTTCCACAGCGTGACCAGAACCAGCAGGCGGTAAAAAAACAGGCGCAGGTCAAAAAGCAGATGCAGCTGCTGCATTTGTTATTGCCGGAACATGGCGAAATGGATTTGGGCGATGCCTTGCTACCGCTGGCGCAAAAAATCGCCAAACGTGTGGTGGTCAAGCGACCACGTCTGGCGGTGTATCTGGCCGGGCAAACACCGGATCATCAATGGACCGGAGATGCCTGCCGCTTCGATGCCTACTTCCAGCAGGACGCGACCAAAGTAAACAGGTAATCGCTTCAAAACTGGGCAAAGATTTGTTATATAGTTAAAAAAGAGCATTGATAATTATGACATCAGGCATAAACTAAGTCTGCACAAAGCGAGCCACTGCTAACGACAATCTTATGATCGACTTTAAACCCTCCATCAATTTTTGGCATGATTTTAAAAGCAACCAAACAGCGGGGATGTGGTTATTTTTTGGTTCGCGCCGATCTTTACAGATTGTCCGTCCTTCCATTCTGCAACTGATTTTCTGGGGCATTTTAGGTGGTCTGGCCAATACTTTATTTAGCTGGCTCAGCGCCGGTGAAACCGGTGATTTTAACCCGCAAGGTCTGGTCAGTTATGCCTTGTGGCCGTTTATTGCCTTAATTGTCGGGATTTTCCTGTCCCAGCGCGTTAATAATCCACGCCTCATGCTGGTACCGGCTTTACTGTGGCTGGTGTTAGACACCCACATCGCCTTATTGCAAAGCCTGATCCAATATCTGGGCATGATTGATGTGTTGCCTTATGTGTTCTATGACTATCTGCCACTGATTTTCATGGTGCTGTTTGTCTGGCAGAGTCTGGCGGTGGTCTGGGTATTTTCCCGTGAGCTGAAATGGCCGTGGTGGGAACGTGCGCTGATTGTTCTGGCCACGCTGTTTACCCTAGTGGTGTGGCAGATGTCGGTCAAGAGCCAGCCAATCTGGAAAGTGGAAGAGGTCCCGCCGACGTTTAGTGAAGAAGCCTTTTATGCACAAAGCAAGGTACTGAATCAGGCGCTGGAGAAGATTCAGTATGGTGAATTTGCGCAATCACACTGGTATTTTCTGGGGGTGGCCGGAGCCAGTTATCAGGATGTGTTTATGTCCGAAGTCGAGCGGATTCGGGAACAGTTCGATACCCGCTTTGGCACTTTTGGCCGCTCGATGATTCTGGTCAATAACCCGATGACGCGCAATGTCACCCCGATTGCCTCACGCACCAGTATGGAACTGGCGCTACGCCGTATAGGTAAGCAGATGAATCCGGAAAGCGATGTGCTGTTTTTATACATGACTTCACATGGCTTGCCGAACCAGTTTGAAATGGAAAATGCCCCGCTGGAACTGCAACAGGTTGATCCAAAATGGCTGCGCGATGCGCTGGATAAATCCGGTATCCGCTGGCGCGTAATTGTGATCTCGGCCTGTTATTCGGGCAGTTTTGTTTCGGCCCTGCAAAATGACAATACTTTGGTAATTACCGCATCGGCCGCAGATCGCGCTTCATTCGGCTGTTCCAACGAAGCCGATTATACCTATTTTGGCCGGGCTTTCTTTGATCAGGCCATGCGTGAAAATAACAGCTTTGCCGAGGCTTTTGCACAGGCCAAGCTGACCGTGGCAAAATGGGAGCAGGCACAAGGTTTTGAACCATCTGAACCGCAATGGTCGATGGGCAAGAACATGCAGCTGATGTTGCCGCAACTGGAGCAGCGTTTATTCCCACAAGCCGTGGTCGCGCAGCCAAATGAAATGCCTTTAACTTTAGACAGCCCTTAAAACAGGATAAGACGATGGAATTAATACAGAACAATCGATGCTTTGATGGCGAACAGCGAATTTACCGTTTTAATTCCAGCAGCTTAAACGGGGAAAGCCGTTTTGGTATTTTTCTGCCGGCACAAGCCTTGGCCGGTCAGGACTGTCCGGCGCTTTTTTACCTGGCGGGTTTAACCTGTACCGAAGAAACTTTTGCAATTAAAGCGCATGCCCAGCGTCTGGCGGCACAGTTGGGCTTTATCCTGATTAGCCCGGACACTTCACCTCGCGGTGAGCAGGTGGCGCAGGGCGATCACTGGGATATCGGGCAGGGTGCAGGTTTTTATATTAATGCAACCCAGGCACCCTGGGCAGCGCATTACCAGATGGAACAGTTTGTTGCAGAAGAGCTGTATAAGCTGGTGTGTGAACAGTTTGCGGTGCAAACCGACAGCATTGGTATTTTTGGCCACAGTATGGGCGGCCATGGTGCGTTAACGCTAGCTTTTAAATATCCGGAAAAATTTAAATCAGTTTCTGCCTTTGCGCCGATTTGTGCGCCAAGCCAATGCCCGTGGGGCGAGAAAGCCTTTAGTGCCTATTTAGGTGAGGATCGTCAAGGCTGGCAAGCACATGATGCCACCGCACTGGTCCAGCAAAAAGGCAAGCAATTTGCCGATATTTTAATTGATCAGGGCTTGCAGGATCAGTTCTATAGCCAGTTGAATCCGGCGCTGTTCCAGGCCGCTTGTGCGCAGGCCGGACAGCCGCTGAGCTTACGTGAACATGCCGGCTATGATCATGGTTATTACTTTATTCAAAGTTTTATCGATGATCATCTGCAATTTCATGCAGTCCAATTACAATCCTAATATAATCCATCACGCAGAACACCGCTTTTGACCTGTTGCAGGGTGAAGGCGGTCTGTGATTTTTTGTTTTTTAATTTTTAACCGTGTCTTTATTTTAAAAAATAATTATAAGGCCTGATATGCAAAACCAAGATATACATCCGACTTTTACCGCAGAGGAACAGACCCAGCTGCCGCCAGCGCTTGTCGTTGATTCACCTGAACCGCAGCTGCTTGGACAGCGCCACCCTTTTCATTTTTATGGCACTGCCATGGAATATTTCGGCATCTGGATTGTCAATATTCTATTGATTATTGTCACGCTGGGACTGTATGCGCCGTGGGCCAAAGTACGCCGCTTGCGCTATTTTTATGGCAATACCGAATTTATCCAGCGCCGTTTTGACTTTACCGGTGTGCCGAGCAAGATTTTAATCGGGCGGCTGATTGCGATTGGCCTCTATCTGGCCATTTCGCTGTTATCCAACTACTCGGTGCGTGCTACCCTGATTGGGGTGCTGATTCTGTATCTGGCGGTACCCTGGCTGATTCGGGCTACCATCCGCTTTAATGCACGTAACAGTAAATTTGGTAACAGCCGCTTTTTCTTTTCTGGCACCAGCAAAAAAGCCTATATCGAATTTTTGAAAGGGATTCTGGTGTATATCTTGACCCTGGGCATATTTTTCCCGGTGCTGATCTGGCTGTATAAGCGTTATTGCCTCGATCATCTTTATGCGGGACAGCTACAGTTTAAATTACAGGCCGACTGGCCGGCCTATATGCGCGCCATGTATGTGCCGCTGTTTCTGTTTATCGGCATGTTGGGAGCGGCAGCACTAGTACTGGCCTTGCTGGCCGATTTTTCCAGTCTGAGTGCGGTGCAGTATGTCTGGATTTTTATGGGCATCTATTTGCTGGCGGCTTTATTCATCTGGCCATTAATGCTGGCGCGGATTTTTATGACCAGCTGGAACAATACCACCATCAGTCGTAGCCAGTTTCAGACCAGTTGCAACCAGTGGCGCTATGCCTGGATTGTGCTCAGCAACTGGATGGTGAAAATTTTAACCCTCGGCCTTATGACGCCGTGGGCGGCAATCCGTTTATATCGCTATCAGGTGGAGTCTTTAAGCCTGCATTTAAACAATGATCCGGACCTGCTGATGAACCAGTTACAGGGTGATCCAAGCGCGATTGCGGAAGAAATTAGCGATATCTTTGATATTGATGTGTCTTTATAAGGAAAGCACTGATGCAACAGATGACGGTTGAAGCCGTGTTTTATGATGGTCAGAGTGCCAAGCCTTATACTGCTCAGGTGTTGGCAGCCGATGCAGACAGTATCTGGGTTCAGTATGGTGAAAACTTTGCCTTGCAGCGCCGTTATCGTTATCAGGACATGCTGCTGATAGGCGCATTGGGCCGTATCCAGCCGGTAATTGAACTCCAGGATGATGCACGTCTGGAGTTTCAGCAGCCTTTACCGGACTGGTTTCAGCTGCAGCAAAAGAATATTTATCAGTCGATCTGGAAGCTGGAGCGTACCCCCAGCCTGATTCTGTTTAGCACCATTTTTATTGTGGCGCTGGCCTTTGCCACGGTGAAGTGGGGCATTCCGTGGGCCTCGCATGTGGTGGCCAATCAGTTACCGGAAACCACCCTGAACAGTGTCGGCAATGAAGCAGAACACTATGTGCTGGAGATGACGGGTCCAAGCCGTTTAAGTGCGGCGCGCCAGCAGGCAATTTTACAGCAGTATCAGGCATTGGTGGCAGAAGACCGGCCGGCGAAACTGCTGTTTCGAGAAGGGAATCGGTTGGGTGCCAATGCGGTGGCGATTCCCAACAATACTATTATTCTGACCGATGAACTGGTTGAGCTGGCACAGGATGACCGGGAAATTCTGGGGGTGCTGGCACATGAGCAGGGTCATCTGGTCGAGCGGCATAGTCTGCAACAGGCGCTGGCCAGTTTAGGTTTTGGGGTCATCCTGATTGCGATTACCGGTGATGGCTCCGATTTAATGACCAGCCTGCCTCTGGCTTTGGTGGGTGCCAGTTATTCGCGTAATTTTGAAGCCGAAGCCGATCATTATGCCTTAACCACCATGCAGCACAAGCAGGTGCCAACCATCCATTATGCCAACCTGTTACAACGGCTGGCAGATGAAAGCGGCGAAAGCGAGCAGGGTAAGTCGGTCTGGGATTTTCTGCAAAGCCATCCGGCCACGCAGGAGCGTATTGAAGCAGTCAAGGCCTTTGAAGCCAAGCAATCTGCCGAAGTAAAATGAGCAGATCTAAGTAGGTTTAATCGGCCTGCTGCCAGTCAGCACTTAACTGTTCCTGTCCCATGCGTTGCAGATGATCCAGCACCACCTGTTCCAGCCGGTTCAGGTCGGTGTGTTCATCTAAAGCAATAATTTCGGTATAGAGCGCATCAGATTGTGGCTGTAACACAATGGTCGCGCTTGGCATCAAAATACGCAGTTCCTGTGCTGTTTCCTGTACTTCAAATTTGTGTTTCCAGTGGTTACCCAGGCGTTTGGCCAGACGGGCCGCTTGTGTGGTGGCAATATGACTATAACGTTTCATGAAAAATCCTGTTCAGTAAGCCTTAAGCCTAAGAGAAAAGAGCGCCCAGACAAAGCCGCGTGTTGCAACACAGCGTTGTAGATTTGCAATCTTGCCGCAGGTGGCCATCTGCCGCCCCAGAGCCGGGGACAATTTGTTATAATGGCGCAGTCACTCAAATACTTAGCCAGGGTCTCCCATGTCCAAGCCATATTTAATTGCGCCTTCTATTCTTTCTGCAGACTTTGCCCGTTTAGGGGAAGAGGTAGAAAAAGTGCTTGAAGCCGGTGCTGATGTTGTCCACTTTGATGTCATGGACAATCACTATGTACCCAACCTCACCTTTGGTGCAGGCGTATGTAAGGCCCTGAAAAATTATGGGATTCAGGCGCCAATTGATGTGCATTTAATGGTCTCTCCGGTGGATCGCATGATTGGCGACTTCTTGGAAGCCGGTGCCGATATTATTACCTTCCACCCGGAAGCTTCGGACCATATTGACCGTTCGCTGCAACTGATCAAATCGGGCGGTGCCAAGGCGGGTCTAGTTTTTAACCCGGCAACGCCGCTGCATTATCTGGATTATGTGCTGGATAAAGTCGACCAGATTTTATTGATGAGTGTGAACCCGGGCTTTGGTGGCCAGAAATTTATTCCTATGACCCTGGAAAAATTACGTCAGGCGCGTCAGATCATTGATGCCTCAGGCCGTGATATTCGCCTTGAGGTTGATGGTGGTGTTGGCCCGGCCAATATCCGTGAAATTGCCGAAGCCGGTGCCGATATGTTTGTGGCTGGTTCAGCGATTTTTGGCAAACCGGATTATAAAGCTGTGATTGATGAGATGCGTGCCGAGCTGGCCAAAGTCGGTGCAGTGAATACCTAATAAAACTGGATAAGTTATCTGCATCCTGTGGATAACTTTGTGATTAACTCTATGGATATCTATGTTGATAACAGTATGGATAACCGGATTAATTTATAAACAGTTGTGCATCAATCGTTTGCCAATTAGACATAAAATGTATAAAAAGTACTCAAATGAGTCCTTTTTATTTGAGCAAAAGCCCTAAAATTCCTGCCTTTTTATTCAGCTCTGCTTAAGAGTTATACTGCACAATAAATAACTTTATTATTTTATTGATATGCAAAACAATCTTCCCGGCAGCAGCAATTTAAAATTTAAAGTATTGTGTATAACTGTGAATTTCTCTATGCTGGTTTGCACAGGCGTTCAGCTGTTTTAAGCAGCTTCAACGCTGGGGTTTGGTCTTATGGGGGGAGGAAATCCTGTTGCATACACAGCGCAGACAACCGGTGTGGTTCAGCTATCTGATGGCATTTGTCATGGGATGGAGCAGTCTTGTGCTAGCGGTTGTACAACCAGCGCATGCGGCCATGCAACTGTCTAACTCTGCCGCGATCACCAGTGCGAAATCATCCCTTTCATCACCTACACCTTGTCATGCTGAAAAGGCAGATTCTCCTGTAGAACAACATCACCCAAGCCATCATAGCACCAGTCCATCTGCACAGTTACCCGACTGCGAGCAGGTACATCATCCAGAGCAGCATTTAAACTGTCAGGATTGTCCACCCCTACATTGCCAGCCGGGTCTGAGCTATCTCAAGATTGCGCTCCCTGTGCTGGAACAGGCAAGCCCGACCTTTGAGTCTGAGCCGCACTTTCATCTCTATCATGCCCAGCATTTACCCGGCTACTGGCAGGAAATCCTGCGTCCACCGAAAACCTTATCCTGACTTTAAAAACTTTTCTTTTTTTATTGTTTTAAGGATAAATCATGTCAATTCAATTGCGTCAGGCCATCGTGCTTGGCTTATGTCTGTGCGCATCGTCCTGGGCGATGGCCGCAGTCCGGGAATATCATCTGTATATTGATGAGCAGCCGGTCAAGCTGACCGGAAAAACTGTCAAAAAAATAAGTGTGAATGGCCAATTCACAGCCCCCTTGCTTGAATTTGAGGAAGGTGATGAAGCGGTGATTCATGTGCATAACCAGCTTCAAAATCGCGATTCTTCCATTCACTGGCATGGTCTGTTATTGCCGGGTGTAATGGATGGCGTGCCGGGCTTTAACGGCTTTCAGGGCATTGCGCCGAAGGGACATTTTACTTATCGCTTTCAGCTACGGCAGCAGGGCACCTACTGGTATCACGCGCATTCCAAAGGTCAGGAACAGGATGGGCTGTATGGCCCGCTAGTCATTTACCCCAAAGGCAAACAGCCTGTGGCTGCGCATGAGCAGGCCGAGCGGGATTATGTGGTGATGCTGTCCGATTTTCACGCATCTTCCAGCGACACGATTTTAAATAATCTGAAAAAGTCGGCCGAGTATTATCAGAACCAGCGTGAAACCCTGGCCGATGTGTTGCAGCAGGTGAAACAGCAGGGCCTGAAACAGACCTGGCAGCAACGTTCCATGTGGAACCAGATGCGTATGCTTAGAACCGATTTGTCGGATGTCACCGGTTATCAGTTTTTAATCAATGGCAAAACACCGGAACAGGCCTGGACCGGGCTGTTCCGACCGAATGAAAAAGTGCGTTTACGTTTTATTAATGCCTCGGCCATGTCGTTTTTTGATGTACGCATTCCGCAGCTCAAAATGACCGTCATCAGCGCTGATGGCCAGCCGGTCCAGCCGGTGCCTGTAGATGAGTTCCGAATCGGGACGGCTGAAACCTATGATGTACTGGTGGAACCAAAAGCCGGCCATTACCAGATTGAAGCAGAATCAATTGACCGTTCAGGCTTTGCCATTGGTAGTTTATTGCAACAGGGCATGCAACCACCGCCACTGCACATGCCAACCGCACGACCACGTGCGGTATTGACCATGGAAGATATGGGACATGCTGCTCATGGTGCAGAAAGTACTGCGCCACATGCGGTACATAGTGCGTCATCCACATCTTCGACCCTGCAGCATCCATCGATGACGCATGCTGCCATTAAAGAGACTGAATTTTTAACGGTAGCCGAAGATCATCCTGCAGTGCATTCATCGCATGCAACGCAGGCGCAGTCAAAATCTTCGGCCAGTTCGGTCCCTCAAGGTTGGGCCAATGCCTCAACACCCGCCGGACATAAAGCACTTCGCTATGCGGACTTAAAAGCCTTAAAGCCGCAGCCGGATACGCGCGCGCCGGTGCAAGAGCTGGTGATTCGTTTGGGCGGCACGATGGAACGTTATATCTGGACCATCAATGGCAAGAAATTTAGCGAGGCTGAACCGTTGCAGGTGGCCTATGGCGAACGGATTCGGCTGAAATTTATCAATGACAGCATGATGGCGCATCCGATGCATTTGCATGGCATGTTTATGCAGCTGGAAAATGGCCAGGCCGCTGCCGACCTGCCAAATAAACATACCCTGATTGTACCGCCTGGAAAAACCGTGAGCGCGTTATTGACCGCCGATGAGCTGGGGGAATGGGCAATCCATTGTCATCTGCTGTATCACATGAGTTCGGGCATGATGAATAAGTTAGTGGTGGCACAGGTGATGCCAGAGCAGACGGCTTCATTACCCGCAGCTCCATCTGCGCTGCCAGCTGCTGTTCAGTCTTCGGGAGATGCACATGCACATCACTAATTTTGCCCGTTTCAATTTGTTGGGAGCCATGCTGTTTGCGACACCGATGTTATCGGCGCAGACACAGCACCCATCTTCTCACGCTGCAGAACATGAAGTTGTACCGCAGACGTCAGTAAAATCTGTCGATATGCATGCACAACACGAGCAGATGATGCAGGCTGAACATCAGCAACATCAGCAACATCAGCAACATCAGCAACATCAGCAACATCAGCAACATCAGCAACATCAGCAACATCAGCCCATGAACATGCTTCATCCGGTGGAGAAGGCTGCAACGGCAACAACGCATGATCACCGGCAGGAGCATGGCGGGCAGTGGTATCAGTCCAGTATGCTGGAATCGAAATGGATGCAGCATGCGGGTGGACGCGGAGTATGGCAGTCCGAGCTGGAAAGCCGGATCGGAACTGATGAGAACAAGCTGTTTTTCAAACTGCATACCGAGCAGGCCGAGTCGCAACAAGCTGAATATGAGGCACAGGTTTTATATAGCCGGATGATTTCTGATTTTTGGGATATCCAGGCTGGTGTAGCCTACCAGCAGGAGGATCAGACTTCGGCACAGCAATGGCGTGGTGTGGTTGGCCTGCATGGGCTGGCGCCGTATTTCTTTGAAACCGAGGCCTATCTGTCCCTTGCCGAAGATCAGCAGGTGCAGCTGAGTCTGGATACTGAGCGGGATTTTTTGCTGACCCAGAAACTGATTCTGGCGCCTTATTTGCAGGCCAAGCTGGTACTTTCAGATGAATCGGAACAGGCGCAGAAAACTGGTTTAAACCAGCTGCAGACCGGGCTTCAGATGCGTTATGAAATCAGCAAAAAAGTCATGCCGTTTGTAGATGTGGCCTATGGCTATCATAAAGGGCTGGCCCAGACAGCTGAGCGGGATGCGACGGAGTCGGAACAGGGCTGGCAATATGGTGCCGGATTACGGTTGAAGTTTTAAAGCATTTATCCATACACTGGATGGGCTTTGGTTCATCCTTTTGCTTGCTGGAGAAACGACCTATGCTCCAGTAAGCAATTTATTCACTCAAGTGAATAAGTTTGAATCGCCTTATCTGGGTTGTGATTTTCAGTCCCTCTTGAGCTGAAGCTTATTCCCCTCCAACGGTGTTCTACTGGCAGGCGGTGGATTTTTGCTATACTGATACCGTAATTCTGGAGGAACGACCTCCCTTAAAGACGTTGTCTTTAAGAAAAATCGTCAGGACGGCCTGACTCTATCTGAATAATGGAGGAGGGCGTGATGGCCTGGATCGTATTAATTTTTGCCGGTATTTTTGAAATTGTCTGGGCTTATTTTATGAAGCTTTCAGATGGTTTTACCAAACTTACCCCGAGCATTCTGACCATTTTCTTTATGGTGCTCAGTTTTGGCCTGCTGGCCTATGCCATGCGCAGTCTGCCGCTGGGCACGGCCTATACCATCTGGACCGGGATTGGCGCGGTCGGTTCTTTTCTGGTGGGTATTTTTGTACTGGGCGAGCCGGCATCGGCCATGCGTATGCTGGCGGCAGTGTTAATTATTTCTGGTCTTGTGCTGATGAAACTTTCATCGGCATAATCAAGCTAGACTAAAACTGAACAGGAGAAGGAGATGAAACTTGCATTTATGTATATGCCTTCTCCGGTCGGGCGTTTAAAACTGGTGGCTACAGACAGCGCGCTGGTCGCCGTGATCTGGGACAATGAAAATCCCAAACGGGTCCGGCAGGCCGAGCTGGTAGAGCAACTGGATCATCCGATTTTGCTGGATGCGCAACAACAGCTGAATGAATATTTTCAAGGCCAGCGTCAAAGCTTTGAACTGCCTTTAGATTTTGAAGGCACAGAGTTTCAGAAAAAAGTCTGGCAGGCACTGCTGAATATTCCTTTTGGCGAAACCCGCAGTTATCGGCAAATTGCTGAGCAGGTCGGCAGTCCCAAAGCGGTACGGGCTGTCGGTGCGGCCAATGGCCAAAATCCAATTTCAATTATTGCACCCTGTCATCGGGTGATTGGCAGCGGCGGTAAACTGGTTGGTTTTGCCGGTGGACTAGACAATAAAGAGATTCTGTTAAAACTGGAACAACAGCAAAAATAAATACGGATAATCTGTGGTGTTGCATCGCCCACAGCAGGCCAATAAACAGCTTAAATCAGTAAGCATCCGTTGATTAAAAAATAGATCACCAGATTGAACATCTTCAGGTAGATAGAATCTTTCTGTATCCACCTGATAACGAAAATTAAACCAGCATTATCATTCCTGAATGAAACACCGTTTTATGCTAGAGTCGGGTCAAGATCATCACCATTAAAATAAAACCGCAATGCATGATGTAAATATTTTGCGTATGTTGATTTCACAGCTGTGGTGGCTGTTGCTGGTTCTGCTGGGCTTGAGCCTGCTGCGGGTGTTCCTGCCGGACTTAAAAGGCAAAATCGGGGAGTGGGCTGTTCAGCGACAGGCCAAGCAACATCTGGATGAGCGTTATATTTTACTTAATGATTTGACCTTGCCCGATCAGGATGGTGGCACCACACAAATTGATCATGTGCTATTAAGTCCTTTTGGCGTCTTTGTGATAGAAAGCAAAAACTATAAGGGCTGGATTTTTGGCAGTGCGCGGCAAAAAATGTGGACCCAGAAAATTTATAAAAAGAGTTATAAATTCCAGAATCCCTTGCATCAGAATTACAAACATACTCAGGTGTTGAGTCATCTGCTGGCTGATCTGCTGGAGCCGGAGCATTTACATTCGCTAGTGGTATTTATGCCGGGCTGCGAATTTAAAACAGAGATGCCAAAGCAGGTATTTCAAGGGGCAGGCTGGGTAAATTACGTACAGGAGTTCCAGACCGAAGTCATCTCCGCCATGCGCTTAAAACGTTTGCAATTACGACTGGAAAAAGAAGTACTGGACCCGTCCTGGCAAACCCGGCGCGCGCATGTGGCGCAGCTTAAATCCAGACATCATCAAGACTGAACCCAAGTATCATGTTGAGCTGAGTCGTCTACGCTTACCAAACTCTCCTGAACTGTTGAATAAGCACTATATTTTTCTGGCTCTGAGCTTGCTAGATTGGTGGATATTAGCCAATTTTTGCCAGATGTTCAGGCCGGAACAGGAGCGTTCACGATGTCAGAGCCGTATCTACTGTATACCCCGCAGGTTGAACAGGAACAGCCGAATGAAAGCCGCTTGATTGAAGATATTATCGAGCATATGGCTCAAGCCCGACAACAGGTGTTTGACAAGCATCGCCATGCAGTCCGCGATGCGCATGCCAAATCACATGCATTTCTGAAAGGTATTTTGACCGTGCCGGTGTTGCCGCCGCATTTGGCGCAGGGAATTTTTGCCGAGCCAGGACATTATGATGTGATGGTGCGTTTATCGGCTGCGCCGGGAGATTTACGCAGTGACCAGGTGCCAGTACCGCATGGCTTTGCCTTAAAAATCCTGAATGTGCCGGGCGCACGCTTACTGGCCGATGATCCGAGTGATGGTAAAAACCAGGATATTCTGATGGTGAATATTCCGGTGCTGGCCTTTGGCACGCTGCGTAAATACCAGCAGATGCTGCCCCTGGTGACACGCGCGGAACAGGCGCCCGATCCGATGTTAAAAGGCATGCGCAGTATGGCGCGCAGTTTAAATGCACTGGTAGATAAAGCCGGTTTAGAAGTGCCGGTGACTTTAAAAGGCTGGGCGCGCAGTCAGAACCATATTCTGGGCGAGACCTATCACACCATGGCCGCGCTGCGTTATGGCGACTATATGGCAAAACTCAGTGTGGCGCCGGAATCGACCTCGGTACGCCAGCTGACCAATATTCCAATGCAGATTAGCCATGACTCCAGCATCCGCGATCTGGTCCGCGATTTCTTTAAGCACCATAGCGCCGATTATGTATTGCGTGCGCAATTGTGTACCAGCCTGGAGCGTATGCCCATTGAAGATGCCTCGGTGTTATGGCCGGAAGAAGAATCTGCGCATCAGACCATTGGTACCTTACATTTTCCCAAACAGGACAGCTATAGTCCGGAGCGGCGGGTTTATGCCGATGATGTGTTGTCGTTTAACCCATGGCATGGCGTGCAGGCGCATCAACCTTTGGGTTCAATTATGCGGGTACGTAAACAGGCTTATGAACGTTCCGCCTCGTTCCGGCACCGGATGAATACCCAGCCGCGAGCCGAACCGCAGCAGCTGGATGATATGCCGGATTAAAGGGCTTCAGATTCAGGTCGAAAAAATACCTGCCATGGGGCAGGTGTTTTTTATATTAAGGATTAAAAGCGTTTTGGAATCTTCTGACCATTCGGTACCGGACTTTCTGCCTGTTTTAGTACCCCAAACAGCCAGGTTTCAGCATAATTCACAGCGGCTTGCAGTTCATCACCTAGTGCTAAACGGCCGGCAATAAAGCTGGCCAGCGAGCAGCCCGAACCGTGGTATTCGCCTTCTAAACGCGGGCAACGGGTTTCTGAAATCAGTTCACCATCTATATATAAAGCATTGCGGATGTGATCTGGGGTATCTTCATGGCCGCCTTTAACCAAAACCGCCTTGGCACCCATCGCAAACAGTTTCTGGGTGGCCAGTTCCAGATCATCTTCACCGGTCAGGGCACGCAGTTCTACCGTATTCGGGGTCAGTAAGGTTGCCAGTGGAATCAGCTCGACAAAGGCCTTGACCAAAGTCGCCTGATCACCCAGAGAGCCACCGCTGTTGGCGACCAGAACCGGGTCCAGCACATAGTAATAGTCCGGATGTTCTCTCAAGAAATCTGCCAGCGCTGCAATATTGTCGGTGGTGCCGAGCATTCCCGATTTAACACAGCGAATTGGCAGATCGTTCACCACGGCATTGGCCTGGGCCAGTAGCAATGCTTTGGAAGTGGCTTCAAAGCCAAACACCTGCTGCGAGTTTTGCACCGTGAGGGCGGTACAGGCAATGGCCGCATGTGCGCCACTTTGACCAATCGCTTCAATATCAGCCTGTAAGCCCGCGCCCCCAGAGGGATCTAAACCAGAAAAGCAAAGTACCGTTGGACGCACATCCATATCCTTCAATCATGAATTTACGTTAGTATAGGCAACTTTGAATCAAGTCTCGAGTGTATTTCACGGTCGAAGGGGGAGAAAAATTCATGATTAAACATCTGCTGATTGATTTGGATGGCACCCTGACCGATCCAAAAGTGGGTATTACCACCTCGGCGCGTTATGGACTGGCAAAAATTGGTCATCCACTACCAGAATCTGAAAATATTGACTGGATTATTGGTCCGCCACTGAAAGCTTCACTGGCAAAAATTTTACAGGTCGAACCGAATGATGTGCTGGCGGAACAGGCGCTGATGGGTTATCGCGAGCGTTTTGCCGTGACCGGTTTATATGAAAACAAGGTTTATCCAACTGTGGCGGAAACCTTGCAAACCTTGAAACTCCAGGGCTATCAGCTATTTTTGGCGACTGCTAAACCGACTATTTATGCACGGCAGATTCTGGAGCATTTTGAGCTGGAACAGTATTTTACCGGCATTTATGGCAGCGAGCTGAATGGTGATCGGACCCATAAAGATGAATTAATTGCCTATATTCTGGAGCAGGAACAGCTGCAGGCCAGCCAATGTCTTATGGTCGGCGACCGGGAATATGATGTGCTGGGGGCGCGACATAACGGGATTGAAGCGGTCGCGGTCGAATATGGTTATGGCACGATGCAAGAGCTGGATCATGCTGCACCAAAAGCCCGTATTCAGCAGTTTTCCCAGTTGCCGAATGTGGTGGCTGACTTAAATAGTGCATTGGCATCCTGTCAGGCTTAACATAAAAAATCCATTCGGCTGATGCTGTATTCATCAGTCGGTGGATGAATTTCCCGTGTGCCTGATCACATCGATGGGTTCGGGTAATTCACGAAAACATCAGCCTTCAATATTTAAATACAGGCTTTCTTTGACTTCTTCCATCACCACATAACTGTGCGAAGAGGCTGAGGCTGGCAGTTTTTTCAGTAAATCGCCAAGTAAACGCCGGTAGGCGCTCATTTCTTTGAGCCGTGCTTTAACCAGATAATCAAACTCGCCGGAAATCAGATGACACTCGAGCACTTCCGGAATATCCACCAGATCTCGCGCCACCTGATCAAACACATCGCCCGATTTGGCCGACAGTTTAATCTCCAGAAATACCAGCAGTTTCTTGTCCACCAGTTCAGGATTCAGGCGGGCATAATAGCCCATAATAATGCCATCGCGTTCCAGCCGTTTAACCCGTTCCGAGCAGGGCGTGGTGGATAAATTGACCTTGGCCGCCAGCTCACTAATCGCAATCCGGCCATTGTTTTGCAGGATGTCCAAAATCATGCGATCAATCCGGTCTAATTTACGCATCTAAAAATTCCTTTATTCCAAAAAATATCCTGAAAAAATGGGCGGATTATCTGAAAATACCCACTAAAAATAGCAAAATTCACTATTGATTCGAAAATATACTAGTTAAATAAACTGGAATGTATTTGAGGTCAAGTCTATGCGTGTAATTGTGTTGGGAAGCGGTGTCATTGGGGTGACCAGCGCATATTATCTGGCGCAGCAGGGTGCAAGTGTGACGGTGCTTGATCGTCAAACCGGGCCGGCGGAAGAAACCAGCTTCGGGAATGCCGGACAGGTTTCACCGGGCTATTCAACGCCGTGGGCAGCGCCGGGGATTCCATTTAAAGCCGTGAAGTGGATGTTCCAGCATCATGCACCTTTGGCCGTGAATTTGGATGGCAGTATGTGGCAGTTACAGTGGATGGCGCAAATGCTGAAAAACTGTAATGCGCAGCACTATGCTATTAATAAAGAGCGGATGGTGCGGGTAGCCGAATATAGCCGCGATTGCCTGAGAGAGTTACGCCAAGACACCGGAATCAGCTATGAAAACCGCTCTAAAGGCACGCTGCAGCTGTTCCGTAAAGATGCCCAGCTCGATGCCGTACAGCGTGACATTGAAGTATTAAAAGAAAGCGGTGTGGAATATGAGCTGTTAGACCGTGATGGTCTGGCCCGGGTTGAACCGGCTTTGGCTGCGGCCAAAGATAAACTGGTTGGTGGCTTGCACTTGCCTAATGATGAAACCGGTGATTGCTATCTGTTTACCAATGCGCTGGCCAAACTGGCACAGGAGATGGGTGTCGATTTCCAGTTTAACCAGAATGTAGAAAAACTGCTGGTTGAAGGCGACGAGATTAAAGGCGTGCTGGTCAATGGCAAAGTGCTGACCGCAGACCGTTATGTATTAGCCTTTGGCAGTTATTCACGTGAATTCCTGAAACCGCTGCATCTGGACCTGCCGGTCTATCCGGTGAAAGGTTACTCGCTGACTGTGCCAATTGTCGATCCAGCCATGGCGCCACAATCAACAGTTCTGGATGAAACTTACAAGATTGCGATTACCCGTTTTGACCAGCGGATTCGTGTCGGTGGTATGGCTGAATTAAGCGGCTTTAACCTCGGTCTGAATCAGGATCGTCGTGCCACGCTGGAAATGGTCACCAAAGATTTATTCCCGGGTGGTGATTTACCGCAGGCCAGCTTCTGGACCGGTTTACGTCCAATGACGCCAGACAGCACCCCGATTATTGGTGGCACCCGCTATAAAAACCTGTTCCTGAATACCGGTCACGGGACTTTAGGCTGGACCATGGCCTGTGGTTCGGGCAAGTTAATCAGTGATCTGGTGATGCAGCAGCAACCGGAAATTAGCACTGAAGGCTTGTCGTTACAACGTTACGCTGCTTAAGGTATTGATTCAAGGGAGAACGATGTCCAGACCAATTCAGGCGGTGGTGCATCTCGATGCACTGCGCCATAACCTGCAGATTGCCCGGCAGTATGCTGGGGATAGTCAAGTTTATGCCGTGGTCAAGGCTAATGCCTATGGTCATGGCATCGAGCGGGTCTATCCGGCTTTTCAGTCCGCCGATGGCTTTGCCTTGCTGGATCTGGCCGAGGCACTGAGATTACGCCAGCTGGGCTGGCAGGGTGATATTCTGTTGCTAGAAGGCATTTTTTGTCTGGAAGATTTATCAGTCTGTCAGCAACATCACTTAAGCTTTAGCATTCACAGTGCCCATCAAATTGACTGGTTACAGCAGTTCCAGCGTCAGCAGCCAGAGGCTCGTTTTCATGTCTATCTGAAAATGAACAGTGGCATGAACCGTCTGGGTTTTGCCCCCGCCGCTTACCGGGACGCCTTTGCCCAGTTACAGGCATTGGAAATTGTCGCCTCTATTACCCACATGATGCATTTCTCCGATGCCGACGGCGAACGTTTTGGCGCGCCGGGCATTGACTATCAGCAGCAGTGTTTTGAACAGACCATTGCCGGCCTGCCTGGCAAGCGTTCGCTCTGTAATAGCGCGGCGCTGCTGCGTCATGCGCCGGCCCTGCATAGTGATGTGATGCGTAGCGGCATCATGTTGTATGGCAGTTCGCCCGATTTTCCACAGCATACGATTCAGGACTGGAACCTGAAACCGAGCATGAGCCTGCGCAGTGAAATTATTGCTGTCCAGCAGCTGAAGGCTGGAGAAAGTATTGGCTATGGCTCCAGCTTTGTTGCCGAACAAGCCATGCGGATTGGCGTAGTGGCTTGTGGCTATGCCGATGGCTATCAGCGAATTTCTCCAAGCGGTACGCCAGTGCTGGTCAATTCGCAGTGCAGCCAGACGCTGGGCCGGGTCAGTATGGATATGCTGGCGGTCGATCTCAGTCATCTTCCTGACGCCGATATTGGCGCTGAAGTGGTGCTATGGGGCTATTCCAGCAGTGGCGCCATTTTGCCAGTCGATGAGGTCAGTCAGGTAGCCGGTACCGTCGGCTATGAGCTGATGTGCGCCATCACCGCCCGGGTGCCGTTTGTGGTGCAGGCATAAAATTTTATTCAACAGGATCACAACATGAGTTCTCAAGATATTCAACGTATTCACAGCACTGAAGTGATGAGTGCGGCAACGGTATTTAATCAGGTGGTCTATCTGTCGGGTCAGATTCCGAAAACCACTGCCGGGCAGGACATCACTGCGCAAACGCAAGAAGTGCTGCAGACCATTGATACGCTGCTGGCCGAAACCAATAGCGATAAAAGCCGGATTTTATCTGCGCAACTCTTTTTAAAGAATCTGTCCGATTTCCAGACCGTGAATGCGCTCTGGATTGAATGGTTGCAGGGCCATGCCACACCGGCACGCGCCACCATTCAGGCGGAACTGGTCAACCCGGACTGGCTGATTGAAATTGCAGTGACCGCTGCACAGAAATAAGCCATCTGGTTTGGTTTTCTCTCCCAGCCACTGACGCTGCGTACAGCCCAAGATAGGATTTGTTGGGATGTACAGGACCATCATTGCAGGATGACGTATGCACAGCCTGCGCTGATGGCAGGGTCAGGGCACAATAAGGATATTGAACATGACTTCCTCTCGTCACGATGACGTTCATTCGTCGCCACATGAATTACAACGCAAACTCTCCAACCGGCATCTGCAGTTAATTGCCATTGGTGGCGCCATCGGCACCGGACTGTTTATGGGCTCCGGCAAAACCATTGCCTTGGCCGGCCCGTCCATCCTGTTTATTTATATGATTATTGGCCTGATGTTTTTCTTCCTGATGCGTGCATTGGGGGAAATCCTGCTGTCCAATCTGCACTATAAATCCTTTATTGATATGGCGCATGACCTGATCGGGCCGGGTGCGGGCTACTATATTGGCTGGTCCTACTGGCTGGGCTGGATTCTGGTTGGAATTGCCGATCTGGCAGCCATCATCAATTATCTCGGTTTCTGGCTGCCACCAGATACCACGTTTACTCCCATGGGGCAGGCGCTGATCAGTGTTGGTTGTGTGCTGTTTGTACTGGGACTGAATTTACTGACGGTCAAGCTGTTTGGTGAAATCGAGTTCTGGTTTGCCCTGATCAAGATTCTGGCCATCTTAGGCCTGATTGGTATTGGTGGCTATATGGTCTTTAACCAGTTTGCCGCGCCAGATGGCACCACTGCCAGTTTTCAGCATGTCTGGTCACATGGTGGTATGTTTCCACAAGGCGGTAACGGTTTTCTGGCCGGTTTCCAGATTGCGCTGTTTGCCTTTGTCGGGGTGGAGCTGCTGGGCACCATGGCGGCTGAAACCAAAGATCCGGAAAAGAATTTACCCAAAGCAGTCAATGCAATTCCGACCCGGATTATCCTGTTTTATGTGCTGTCTTTATTTGTGGTGATGTCGGTGACGCCGTGGAACCAGATTCCGGCAGACCGTAGTCCGTTTGTGTCGTTGTTTTTACATGCCGGTATTCCCACCTCTGCGATTATTATGAATCTGGTGGTGTTATCTTCGGTGATGTCTTCCATGAACAGCGGTGTGTTTTCGACCAGCCGCATGCTGTTTGGCCTGGCGCGTGGCCGGCAGGCGCCACAGGCGTTGGCGACCTTGTCAAAACGGGCAGTACCGGCCAAAGGTCTGCTGTTCTCCTGTCTGTTTATTATGGCCGGTGCAGCCTTGCAGTATTTTGTGCCGAATACCGTTGAAGCCTTTACCTTGGCCAGCTCGCTGTGCGTGATTCTGTTTATTAGCATCTGGGGCATTATTATGGTGTGTTACCTGCGCTATCGTAAACTGCAGCCGCAGTTACACGCTGCTTCACGCTTTAAAATGCCGGGCGGGGTGCTGATGAGCTATGTGGTGTTGGCCTTCCTGCTGTTTGCACTGGTGATTCTCAGTCTGGAGCCGGATACGCTGAAAGCACTGCTGGTCAGTCCGTTGTGGCTGGTGATTTTAACCGTGACTTACTATGGTCTATATAAACCGCGGCTGCGTAAATACCAGCAATATGCCCAGACCGAGCAATATGCCAAGTCAGAAACCCTTCGCTAGCCCACAAAAAAGCCTCGTATCAAACGAGGCTTTTTTTATCTGTTCTTCGATGGAGCTAGAACACAGGTTTCACCACCACCAGAATCACAATTGCAAATAACAGCACTGTCGGCATTTCATTGAAAAAGCGCCAGAACTTGTGTGACTTGTAATGGGCATTGCCAATCAGTTTCAGACGGTAATAACCGCAAACCAGATGGTAAATCACCAATAATCCGACCAGTGCCACTTTCAGGTAAAACCACAAGGCATCGTGGTAGTTCCGGGTGGCATCACCCCAATCTACCAGAAAGTGGGCGGTAATTAGGGTGGCAATCATGGAAGGCCACATAATTCCACGGTACAACTTGCGTTCCATGACTTCAAAACGCTGATGACTGACCGCATCTTCACTCATGGCATGGTAAACATATAACCGTGGCAGATAGAACAGTGCAGCGAACCAGCACACCACGGCAATAATATGTAATGCTTTTACCCATAAAAAAGCATCAGAAGGTGCATCCATCGAAAATCCTATTTAGGGATTATGCATCCCATTTCTTGAAAATCAGACAAGCGTTTACGCCGCCAAAACCAAAACTGTTACTCATCACAGTATTCAATTTTGCGTCACGTTTTTCAAGTACGATATCAAAGCCTTTCGCGCCTTCATCCAGCTCGGTCACGTTGATGTTTGGCGCAATAAAGTCGTTTTGCATCATCAGGACAGAGTAGATCGCTTCCTGTACACCGGCAGCACCCAGGCTGTGACCGGTCATAGATTTGGTCGAGCTCAGGGCTGGTACCTGGCCTTCACCAAAGGCACGTTCCATGGCTTTCAGTTCAGTCACGTCACCTGCAGGGGTAGATGTACCGTGTGTGTTCACATAGTCAATCGATTCAACACCATGCTGTTTGGCTTCATCCAGCGCCATCAGGATACAGCGTGTTGCACCTTCACCGCTTGGCGCAACCATGTCAGCACCATCCGAGTTGGCTGCATACGCGACCACTTCTGCCAGAATGTTGGCACCACGTGCTTGTGCATGTTCCAGCGATTCCAGTACCAGGAAGCCACCGCCGCCGGCAATCACGAAACCATCACGGTCTGCTGAATATGGACGAGAAGCAGTTTCTGGGGTGTCATTGTATTTGGCACACAGCGCACCCATCGCATCAAACAGCAGGCTTTGTGACCAGTGATCTTCTTCACCACCGCCAGCCAGCATAAGATCCTGTTTACCCAGTTGAATCAGGTTGTAGGCATAACCAATCGCATCGGCAGAAGTTGCACATGCGCTGGTAATCGAGTGCGCAACGCCTTGCAGTTTAAAGGCAACGCCCAGGTTGGCCGTAATGGTGTTTGACATGTTACGTGGTACAAAGAATGGGCCAATTTTACGCGCGCCTTTTTCTTCCAGTAATTCCACCATTTCAACCACAGATGCAGTCGAGTTGCCGCCTGAACCACCGGCAATACCGTAACGCGGGTTACCAGCTAAATCTTCAACTTTCAGGCCGGCATGTTCAATGGCTGCTGCCGCTGCGTTATAGGCATACATTGCACACACGCCCATGAAGCGTTTTAAACGACGGTCGATATTGTCAAAATTCTGTTCTGCAGCTGCACTGACATGGCTCTTAAAATTCAGTTCAGCATAAGTCTGGTTAAAACGTGTGCCTGAAATACCATTTTGCAAAGAGTGGGTTACATCTTCTAATGTATTACCAATGCACGAATTAATGCCCATGCCAGTGATTACAACACGTTTCATCTACAGTTCCCTTATGGTGATATTATCGGGTCCAACCCTGGAGACTGTCGGCGCAAATGCCGGTGTCCAGTGCATTTCCCAAGTTTTTCAATTGGATTCATAATAACAGAAAGAATTTTGAATTCTTATGGCAAATCCTATGCCTCTTTGGGAATGACCAGATTTGGGGAGCAGACTACGTGAACATAACCAAAAGAAACACAATAAGGTTGAGATAAACGCAGACTATACCTAGTATTTAGCAATAAATCTTAAGAAAGAAAATGAGGAGCAAGAATGACAGATTCTAATAATAAGCAATCAGGCGGATTCCTCTCGAGTGCGTTTGGAGTGGCTAAAAAGCTCAGTCATACCGGCATTGACCTGGTTCAGCATGTGGCGCCCGGTTCGACCAGTAAAGAAGAGGCGGGTAGCAGTCAGGGGCGGGTGGTGGAAGGCAGTGCCAGCCCGGTATTCGGCCGCCATTCATCGCGTTATGACAATCCGCAGCAGGTACTGAAGGCACATTTGCCGCAGGTCTCACGTCAATTGCTAGGTCGTCATTATAATAAGGTCAATAATCTTGCCCATTTTGTGGCGCCTCAGTTTTCTGACAAGGTGTCGGATTACTTCTTTCACCAGCTAAATACCTTCACCTCCAATATCAGTTCGGTCGATGCAGTTTTAGATGAAGCCGGAGTACGTGACTTAGAGGAACTGACCCAGGATGTGAACCGTTCCAAACGCATCAGCCAGGCGCTGGCAGAGCAGAATAAATGGCTGGCCTCGATTCAGGGCGCGATCACCGGGGCTACCGGCGTGATTGGAACCGCGGTAGATGTGCCGGTTTCGATGATCATGTCGTTACGTACCATCTATCAGGTTGGGCGTTCGTATGGCTTTGAGCTGAATAAAGAAGAAGGCCAGGCCATTGTGCAATATATTTTCAAACAGGTCGATCTGGGCCTGATTGCCGAAAAGCAGGCGGTCTTGCTGGGCATTAAAAGCGTGCTGAACATGCTGCAAACCCATGATGTGCATCAGCTGCAGCAGCTGGTTGGTTCCAGCAATGACATGGAAGCGCTACGCAAATATCTGGTCAATGAGCAGGGCGAAATGAAGTGGCAATGGATGAACTCAATGCCGAAGTTCTCGCTGTTAAGCAAATTAACCCCGGTAGCGACAGCCTCGGTCAGTGCCGCCTACAGCTGGAAGCTGGTCGAGCATGTGCACCAGAAAGCGCAGGAAGTGTTCTCGCATGCCCGTGAATATCTCATCCAGCATAAGGGCAGTCAGCTGTCCCCGGTCGATGCCTATGAAAAAGCCGCAGCCTTACTGGCACAGGCCGCACCAAAATTACTGGAACAGCCAGCTGCGGCTACACCGGCCGTCGATGAGCTGAAGCTGGATCAGGATATTGAGCTGCAGCAAAACAGCACCATCTCCAAGGTGAAAATCCAGAAAAAATCGGCAGAGGAAAAGCCGGAGCCGGAACAGATCGATCAGGATATCCAGCAGGGCCTAGAGCAGCTGGCCGATAAAATGGTTGAGCCGAATGCTGCGGTAGAGCCGCAAAAACCGGCAATTCCACCGGAATCGATTGAGCCGGAACCTGAAGAGAATGAAGACTTTGACGACACACCACCGGTAGTGGAAGAGCCGCCAGAAACAGATGCAGAACCGCAAAAAGCAGACGCTGAGAAGCCGGTAGTGAAGAAGGTTACAAAAAAGCAAAAAGCGCAATAAGGTCCTAATACCTTAAAAAGCAGTAAAATTAGCCTTTAATGCGGGAATGGTCAATATTTGCCGGTCTGTCGAATATTGACCATTTTAGTATCTTGACTTACAATTGCATGCCCTCAAAAAGTAGTATGTTTTTGGGGCTTTTTATTAACGGGAGAATTGCCACATGGCAACAACAAATCAGTTGATCCGTAAGGGTCGTACGACTTTAGTTGAAAAATCTAAAGTTCCTGCGTTGAAGGCTTGTCCACAACGTCGTGGTGTTTGTACACGTGTTTACACAACTACACCTAAAAAACCTAACTCAGCAATGCGTAAAGTTTGCCGTGTTCGCTTAACTTCAGGTTTCGAAGTTTCTAGCTATATCGGTGGTGAAGGCCATAACCTGCAAGAGCACAGTGTTGTTCTGATCCGTGGTGGTCGTGTTAAAGACTTACCAGGTGTACGTTACCATACCGTTCGTGGTTCTTTAGACTGTGCTGGCGTGAAAGATCGTAACCAGTCACGTTCTAAATACGGTACTAAACGTCCTAAGAAATAATCTTTCGAGATTAAGCTCTTAGTTCGTTAGAACTGCAATCCTTTATCGTCTCGCTTGTCTGATTTCTGCATTTATTTTGTGAATATTCAAGCGACGTATAGTAAGGCCAGCGAATGCATACGACACTTTATGCTACTGCTGGATTAACCTGAAGTGTCATATTTATAGGTAGTTTTAAAATGCCAAGACGTCGCGTAGTCGCTGCTCGTGAAATCCTTCCGGATCCTAAGTTCAGCAGCCAAACAATCGCTAAATTCATGAACCACGTAATGCAAGATGGTAAAAAATCTATTGCTGAAAGTATCGTTTACGGTGCTTTAGACCGCGTTCAAGAAAAAAACAAAGTAGACCCAGTTGAATTTTTTGAAGCTACGCTTGAAAAAGTTCGTCCTATGGTTGAAGTAAAAGCACGCCGTGTTGGTGGTGCTACTTATCAAGTTCCTATGGAAGTGCGCCCATCCCGTCGTACTGCTCTAGCGATGCGTTGGTTAGTAGATGCTGCTGCTAAGCGTTCTGAAAAAACTATGGCTTTACGTCTTGCTGGTGAGTTGCTTGATGCAGCTGAAGGTAAAGGCGCAGCGGTTAAAAAACGTGAAGATGTGCACCGTATGGCTGAAGCCAACAAAGCCTTCTCTCACTACCGTTTCTAAGCGGATAAAACAGGACCTAATCAGGAGGGTGATGAATTTAGTTGTCACTAGTTTGTCATCAAAGCGCTTTAAGTTGCTATGCAGCTTAAAGCGTCCTGTTTTAAACAACAAAATTTAGGAATGCTAGAAATCATGGCACGTCAAACCCCAATTTCTCGTTACCGTAACATTGGTATCTCTGCGCACATTGACGCAGGTAAAACAACCACTTCTGAACGTATTTTGTTCTACACAGGTGAGAGCCACAAACTAGGTGAAACTCACGAAGGTTCAGCAACAACTGACTGGATGGAACAAGAGCAGGAACGTGGTATTACCATTACTTCAGCAGCTGTAACATGCTTCTGGAAAGGTATGGCTAACCAGTTCGACCAACACCGTATTAACGTAATTGACACCCCAGGACACGTTGACTTCACAATTGAAGTTGAGCGTTCTATGCGTGTTCTTGACGGTGCATGTATGGTTTACTGTGCTGTAGGTGGTGTACAACCTCAGTCTGAAACTGTATGGCGTCAAGCAAACAAATATAAAGTACCTCGTTTAGCGTTCGTTAACAAAATGGACCGTACTGGTGCAAACTTCTTCCGCGTAGTTGAACAAATGAAGACACGTTTGGGTGCTAACCCAGTGCCTATCGTTGTTCCAGTGGGCGCAGAAGACACATTCACAGGTGTTGTTGACTTAATCGAAATGAAGTCAATCATCTGGGACGAAGCGTCTCAAGGTATGAAGTTTGAATACGGCGACATTCCTGCTGATCTGCAAGATACAGCTGAAGAATGGCGTACAAACATGGTTGAAGCTGCTGCTGAAGCATCAGAAGAACTCATGGACAAATACCTGGAAGAAGGCGACCTTTCTAAAGAAGAAATCGTAGCTGGTTTACGTCAACGTACATTAGCGGGTGAAATTCAACCTGCAATGTGTGGTTCTGCATTCAAAAACAAAGGTGTTCAACGTATGTTGGACGCAGTGATTGAATTCCTTCCAGCGCCTACAGACGTAGAAGCGATCAAAGGTATCCTAGACGACAAAGACGAAACCGAAGGTTCTCGTGAAGCGTCTGACGATGCTCCGTTCTCTGCGCTTGCGTTCAAAATCATGAACGACAAATTCGTAGGTAACTTAACGTTCGTACGTGTTTACTCAGGTGTTCTGAAAGCAGGTAGCCCTGTTTACAACCCAGTGAAAATGAAACGTGAACGTATTGGCCGTATCGTACAGATGCACGCAAACGACCGTCACGACATCGAAGAAATTCGTGCGGGTGACATCGCGGCGTGTGTAGGTCTTAAAGACACGACTACGGGTGATACACTGTGTGACGAAAACAACGTAATCACACTTGAGCGTATGGAATTCCCAGAGCCAGTAATTCAATTGGCTGTTGAACCTAAGACCAAAGCTGACCAAGAAAAAATGTCAGTTGCGCTTGGCCGTTTAGCGAAAGAAGATCCATCGTTCCGCGTATTCACAGACGAAGAATCTGGTCAGACTATCATCGCTGGTATGGGTGAGCTTCACCTTGACATCATCGTTGACCGTATGAAGCGTGAATTCAACGTTGAAGCGAACATTGGTAAACCAATGGTTGCTTACCGTGAAACGATCAAGAAATCAATCGAACAAGAAGGTAAATTCGTTCGTCAAACTGGTGGTAAAGGTAAATTCGGTCACGTATACGTACGTTTAGAACCGCTTGATCCTGAAACTGGTAAAGACTACGAGTTCGCTGAAGAAGTTGTTGGTGGTGTAGTACCTAAAGAATTCTTCGGTGCGGTTGACAAAGGTATCCAAGAACGTATGAAGAATGGTGTCCTTGCTGGTTATCCAGTCGTTGGCATCAAAGCGACATTGTTCGACGGTTCTTACCACGATGTCGACTCTGACGAATTATCGTTCAAAATGGCGGGTTCTTACGCATTCCGTGACGGTTTCATGAAAGCAGATCCTGTTCTTCTTGAACCAATCATGAAAGTTGAAGTAGAAACTCCAGAAGACTACATGGGCGATATCATGGGTGACTTAAACCGTCGTCGTGGTATGGTTCAAGGTATGGACGATTTACCTGGCGGTACTAAAGCAATCCGTGCTGAAGTTCCACTGGCTGAGATGTTCGGTTACGCGACTCAAATGCGTTCTATGTCTCAAGGTCGTGCGACTTACTCTATGGAATTTGCTAAATACGCTGAAACTCCACGTAACGTGGCGGAAGGCATCATCGCTAAATTCCAGTCTGGCGGTAAAAAAGGTGACGACGAGTAATCTTTCGATTACTATATTGCCTAACTAATTTTATAGTTAAAATCTAATGCTCATGCAGTGATCCTGCATGAGTAATCTACAAAGGAAGATGAACATGGCTAAGGCTAAGTTTGAACGTAATAAGCCACACGTTAACGTGGGCACAATCGGTCACGTTGACCATGGTAAAACAACTTTAACAGCTGCAATTGCAACTGTATGTGCGAAGAAATTCGGTGGTGAAGCGAAAGATTACGCTGCAATCGACTCTGCTCCAGAAGAAAAAGCACGTGGTATTACAATTAACACTTCTCACGTAGAATACGATTCTCCAACTCGTCACTACGCTCACGTTGACTGCCCAGGTCACGCCGACTATGTTAAAAACATGATCACTGGTGCTGCTCAGATGGACGGTGCGATCCTTGTTTGTTCAGCGACTGATGGTCCAATGCCACAAACTCGTGAACACATCCTTCTTTCTCGTCAGG